>DATCAX010000685.1:0-3959 GCA_036512375.1 Candidatus Angelobacter sp.
CCTTCGTCGATTCCTCGTGGTATTTCTACCGCTATACCAATGCGCAGCTCGCGGACCGTCCGCTTGACACCGCTACCGTCGATTACTGGTTTCCCATCGATCAATACATTGGCGGCGTTGAACATGCCATTCTTCACTTGATCTATTCGCGCTTCTGGACCAAGTTCATGCGCGACCTCGGCATTATTCACAACAGCGAGCCAGCTACCCGTCTCTTCACCCAGGGCATGGTCATCAAAGATGGCGCCAAAATGTCCAAGAGCAAAGGCAACGTGGTTTCTCCGGACGATATGGTCGCGAAGTTCGGCGCTGACTCTACCCGCATGTATTCGCTCTTTGCCACCTCGCCCGACCGCGAGCTTGACTGGCAGGAAGCAGGCGTTGAAGGCGTGCATCGCTTCCTTGGCCGGGCTTATCGTTTCGTGATGCGCAATGCCGGTGCCACCGACAAACCTGCATCTGGCAATGGCGCGCGCAGCCCTGAGCTTTCACCCAAGGCGCGACAGATTGAGCGCAAGCTGCACCAGACGATCAAGCGCATCTCGCAAGATTTTCAAGGCCGCTGGCACTTCAACACTTCCGTCGCCGCGATCATGGAATTCGTCAATCAGCTTTACGGTGCGGAAGACGAAATCAGTTCTGGCAAGTTTCCCGCAGGGTTGCTTGCCGACGTGCAGCGCAGGCTTGCGCTCTTGATTGCACCGTTCGCGCCCTATCTCGCGGCGGAGTTGTGGGAAGTCCTGGGTGAAACCGAAAGTCTCCTTCGTTATCCCTGGCCCGCGTACGATCCCGCGTTGGCCAAAGAAGATGAGGTTACCTACGCCGTCCAGGTGAATGGCAAGCTTCGCAGTCACATCGTCTTTCCTGCAGACACCACGGAAGACGCCGTACGTGAGCGCGTGCTTTCCGACGAAAAAGTTCGTTCTGCCATTGAAGGCAAACAGGTTGCCAAGGTGATTGTTGTGGCGGGAAAGCTTGCAAATGTGGTGGTCCATTGATCTCAATGGACTTGAAAAGGAACGATGCCTAAGCCGCCCAACCCCATCATGCTTGGACTGCGCGCAGTAACGCGCGACCCCGCAATCTTTCTCGTTGAAATTCTCTGGCGATGGTCATTTGCGCTTCTGGCCTGTCTGCTCGTGGCCGCCGTCGGGTTAATGCTTCTGGGGCCTCTGCACGTTGGCCCCACGTGGGAAACTGCCTGGCGCAGCCGCGATCCCCAAAGAATGGGTCAACTGGTGTTTACGATCCTGCTGATTCTGGGGACAAAAGCCATAATTGCCGCGATCGCCATTCCCATTGCCATCGCGTTCTTGTGGGCTATTCTGTCAGCGCTGGGACGATTCGCCACCATCAAGCGCCTTCGCACGGGACTGTCATCGCTTCGCTTACGCAGCATTTTGGCGCTCCAGTTCTTGCGTGCCTTTGTTTCCTGGTTCTCACTCATGTTGATGTTCGCGGCCACATTTGGCGAGGCCCTTATCGCTTCCCGCGGCCCCAAGCCGGACCTGCTGCTTTATTACTTGATGATGATGCCCTCGGTCGTCTTGATCAGCGCTTTGTGGCTGACGGTGAACTGGTATCTTTCGCTGGCTGCCATCTTCGGCCGCGAAGGCCAGAGTTTTCGTGGCGCTGTGCGCCAGGCTCGCCAGACTGTACGTTCGCAGCGCTCTGATTTCGCCGGCACAGGTTTTGTTTTTATGTTGTTCCGCACCATCGCACTGCTGGTTGCCACCGCCATATGTGGGCTCTTCTCTGGCATGGTGGGTTCTTCACCGCAAGCATATTTCGTGCTGCTGATCGTGGTTTCGCTGGCCTACTTCGCCGTGGCAGACTTCCTTTATATGTCCCGAATGGCCGCGTATCTTGCGTTGGCCGTCGCTCACGTCGATCCTGACGGACCAAAACTCGTGGCCACTTCCTCTACGGTGCCGCTTGAGAACAGCTCGCCTCTCTGATTTACCTTTACACTCCGCCGCGAATCGGAAATAATTGTCCGTGGAAGAACAATCCATCGTCATTCTCGACTTCGGTTCGCAGTACACGCAGCTCATTGCGCGCCGCATCCGCGAACTCAAAGTATTTTCTGTTGTCCTCCCTTGTACCGCCCCACTGGATGAGATACAGAACTATCGGCCTGCCGGCATCATTCTGAGCGGAGGCCCGTCGTCCGTTTACGATCAGGACGCTCCCCCGGCGGACGACCGCGTGCTCACTCTCGGACTGCCCGTGCTCGGCATTTGCTATGGCCTGCACTTCATCACGCACAAGCTTGGCGGCAAAGTGCGTCCCGGCCCCAAGCGCGAATATGGCCACGCGGAAATCAACGTCAATGGCCAATCTCGTCTATTTGAAGGGCTGCCGCCATCACTCAACGTCTGGATGTCTCACGGCGACGAAGCGCTCGAACTCCCCGGCGGTTTCAGCGTAGTGGCCAGAAGCAGCAACGCGATGGCTGCGATGGAGAACGAATCAAAAAAGATCTGGGCTGTGCAGTTCCATCCTGAGGTCCACCACACCAAACGTGGTGTCGATCTTCTACGCAACTTCGTGGTCAACATCTGCGGTGCCCGCGGTGACTGGACACCTCAGCACTTTATCAATGAAGCCATCCGCCAGGTGCGCCAGACCGTGGGCGAGCAGGGAAGAGTCATTTGCGCGCTTTCCGGCGGCGTGGATTCGGCCGTGGCTGCCACGTTGGTCGATAAAGCCATTGGCCGCCGCCTGATCTCCGTCTTCGTCAACAATGGCGTGCTGCGCAAGAATGAGTTTGAAAAAGTCCAGCAAAACCTGCGTGATCGCCTGGGGCTGAACGTGGTCGCCGTGGACGCTACGGAGCGTTTCCTCAATAAGCTTGCCGGCGTGACCGATCCGGAGAAGAAGCGCAAGATTATCGGCACTGAATTTATTGAAGTGTTTGACCAGGAAGCGCACCGGCTTGAACAGCAGATCGGAAAGGTGGACTGGCTGGTGCAGGGAACGCTTTATCCAGATATCATCGAATCCCGCAGCGTGCGTGGTCCTTCGCAGACCATTAAATCCCATCACAACGTCGGCGGCCTGCCGGACAAGATGAAATTGAAGCTTATTGAACCATTGAAGGACTTGTTTAAGGATGAAGTGCGCCGGATCGGCCGTGAGATGGGCATGCCGGAAGAAGTCCTGCAACGCCAGCCGTTCCCCGGTCCCGGATTGGCCGTGCGCATTCTTGGCGAAGTCACGCCGGAACGGATCGCTCTGCTTCAGGAAGCCGATGACATTGTGGTGAATGAAATCAGGCGCGCTGGACTTTATACACAAATCTGGCAGTCCTTTGCAGTCCTGCTGCCGGTAATGTCCGTGGGAGTGATGGGTGACCAGCGTACCTACGCGTACACCTGCGCCATCCGCGCAGTACACTCTGAAGACGGAATGACCGCTGACTGGGTTCCCCTGCCTTATGAAGTGCTTAAGTCAATCTCTACCCGAATCGTGAATGAAGTCCGCGGTATCAATCGCGTGGTGTATGACATTACATCGAAGCCGCCAGGAACGATTGAGTGGGAGTAAGCAAAGCGTCTACCGCCATGACCACATCATCCGCTCACCGCGGCAACCGATGTAGTGATACACTTCCGTCGCAGGAGATCAGCCTATGATCCTTGACTTCGATCGCTGCGCTCAGGAAATTCAGGAAGCTCGCCGCCGCGCGGAAGCATTGGTACTCGGCCTCAGTCCTAAACTACTTACCACGCAGCCTGAGGCGGGTAAATGGTCCATTGCCGAATGCATTCTCCATCTCAATGCCACCGCCGCAGTCGTGCAGCCCCTAATGGAAAAGGCCATTGCACAAGGCAGGCGTGACAACAAAACAGGCACCGGCCCATTCGACATCGGTTTTAAAGGGCGTTTTCTCGTCTGGATAGCCGAGCCGCCTCCGAAGTTCAGAATGCCAGCTCCCCGCAATGTTCGTCCTCCAG
>DATCAX010000686.1:0-2542 GCA_036512375.1 Candidatus Angelobacter sp.
GTTTCCGAATTGAAATGGCCTTTTCATCCGTCAACTTCAGGCGCTGACTGGCACATACTGCATGGCCGCGCTGAACTGCTGGGGAATAAAGACGGCCTGCACGTGGAAGTAGCTGTGGGAATGACACAGACGATGAAGGACGCACTTGGTTCACTGGATCAGGAAAACGCCGAGAGCGTGGTGGTGAACTCGATCCGCAAAACCATCGACAATGGGCAACTCGCGTTTGTGAAATCCGGCAAGCTGCAGCCTGTCCATGTGACGAGCCGCTTCTATAGTTTTGCGGCCAAGAAAATCCAGTTCCCCTCACAATCAGAGGCGGACGTAAAAGAGATGCTGAAGCGGCGCATCTTCTGGCTGAGCGCCAAGACCGGCAAGGGCACGCCGGTAAGCGTGGCGCATCCGTATGATTGCCAGTACGTAAACTTCTCGCGCGAGAAGATGATGGAGCTGGCGCGGCAGCTGGCTGCCGAGGGCTGGTTGAACGTGGAAAGCGAATTTGCCACCGCCACTGCCACGCTGCTGAAAGAAGAGCCGGCATTCATTGCGGCGATGCACAAGGGTGTTGAAGCGGGGATCGCGGCGAATAAGGTGAGCGCGTAACGGCCTACTGGCCGTGGTTGAGCTTGGCAGCAATCCGGCGCTGAACTTCATCCCATGGAACCGTTTTGGCTTTGCCGGAGTCGAGTTCATTAATGCGGCGAGCTATTTCTTCGTTCCAGGCCAATAAGCTACTGTCTTCGTTAGTCACGCTTGAATTCTAGGACAGCGTTAGCATCGCTTCAAATCTATCAGAGAGGATATTTCGTATCTCCACTCTTCTCCAAGTCGAGCACCTGAATGTCAGCTTTGCCACACAGACAGGCGAAGTAGCTGCGGTGCGCGACGTGAGCTTCTCTATCCCTGAATCAGGCACGTTGGGGCTGGTGGGTGAATCTGGCTCTGGCAAGTCAGCGACGTCGCTGGCCATCATGCGTCTGCTGCCGCCGCAGGCGCGTACCACCGGCAAGATCACATTTGGCGGAGAAGATCTGCTGTCGTTGCGCGATGACGAAATGCGGCGCGTTCGCGGCGCTCGCATCAGCATGATCTTTCAGGAACCCATGACCGCGCTGAACCCGGTGATGCGCGTGGGAGATCAGGTGGCTGAAGCGGTTCTGGCACACCATCGCGTCAGCAAAGCTGAGGCATGGACACGGACGGTGGACGCGCTACGCGAGGTTGCGATTCCGGAAGCAGATAAACGCGCGCGCGATTATCCGCACCAGCTTTCCGGCGGACAGCGCCAGCGTGTGATGATTGCGATGGCTCTGGTGAACAATCCACAACTCCTGATTGCTGACGAACCCACAACCGCGCTCGACGTCACCATCCAGGCGCAGATTCTGGAGCTGCTGGCCGCGCTGCGCGAGAAACACCGGCTGGCGGTGCTTTTTATATCGCATGATCTGGGAGTGGTTTCGCGGGTGGCAGGACAGGTAGCGGTGATGTATGCGGGAGAAATCGTCGAAATGGGCCCTGTGGCCGGAATTTTTTCTTCCGCCCGGCACTCTTACACCCGCGGCCTGATCAGCGCCATCCCCACATTGAAAACTGACCGTGCGCGGCCGCTGGCAATCGTGGAAAAAGATTCGCGTCCGGCTGGAACGATGCCTCTGCTGGAAATTGCGCCGGGGCATTGGGCGCGCGTGGCGACATAAGTAAATATCGCCATAAGAATTGATACACTCATTTGTCTATTTCTCATTGAGGACCAGGAAAGCACCTTGCGCGTACTGATTCTTTCAGACATCCATGCCAACCTTGAAGCGCTGGAGGCTTGCCTGGACGCGGCTCCCGAATACGACCAGGTTTATAACCTGGGCGATATCGTTGGCTATGGCGCAAATCCGAATGAGGTGGCTGACCGCTCGCGTGCACTCGGCTCCATCTTCGTCAGGGGGAACCATGACAAAGCCTGCTCCGGTCTGAGCGACCTGAGCGATTTCAATCCCATCGCGGGCCTGGCGGCGCTGTGGACTCGCGAGAAACTGAAACAGGATCATCTCGAGTTTCTGCGCGAACTTCCTCACGGTCCGATTTCGCCGATGGAGAATCTGCAACTGGTGCATGGCTCGCCCCGCGATGAAGACGAGTACATCCTGATGGCCAGCGACGCGTACGAGATCCTGCAAAATGCCGCTGTCCCGCTTACGTTTTTTGGGCATACCCACGTTCAGCGCTGCCTTCTGCTGGAAGATAACGGACAAGGTAAGTCATTTGCACCGGATTACAAATCCGCCAAAGGCAAGCAGACCGCTACCCTGGATATCAAACCGAAGATGACTTATATGGTGAATCCAGGCTCGGTGGGCCAGCCGCGCGATAACGATCCGCGGGCCGCGTTTTTACTCTATGACACGGATGCCGCCGTGGTTACATTTCACCGTGTGCCATACGATATCAAGAGCGCGCAGGAAAAAATCTTTGCCGCCGGATTGCCGGAGCGGCTTGCCATCCGGCTGGAGGAAGGCCGTTGACCCAGAAATCGCTTTTCGAAAAG
>DATCAX010000687.1:0-2005 GCA_036512375.1 Candidatus Angelobacter sp.
CCTGGACCAGGATGTGCCAGAGCATTCGTCTGATGAACACCGCACACCCATCATCTCAATTCATGGACAGGACTTGAACAGCTAGCTAGGTTCCATGTTTCTTCATTCCTGCAAACAAAAGCCGGTAGCGGCAACGCGCTACCGGCTTTTGCATGCTAGTCACTGGCGTTAATCGCGTTTCGCGTTATTTCTTTCTGTCTCGCGCCGCTACGTTGATGGTGGGTTTGCGCAGAGGAATGAGAGCGCCTTTACTGGGATCGGCGTGGGCATTGCTGGCCCTGAACGCGACTTCATCCTGCACAAAGCGGACAAAGTCCTGCATTTTGCGGTTCATCTCTTCCATGCGCTCGCGCATCGTCAAGATGATGGCGATGCCGGCGATGTTCACGCCCAGGTCGCGCGCCAGATTCAGGATGAACTCCAGCCGCTGCAAATCTTCTTCCGTGTAAAGACGCGTGTTGCCGTCCGTGCGCGAGGGCTTGAGCAGGCCTTCGCGCTCATACAGGCGCAGCGTCTGCGGATGGATGCCATACATCTCCGCAACCGAGGAGATCATGTAAGCGCCTTTGGATTTGCGTTTAGCGGTCATGGATCACACCTTGCTCCACAGCTCGGCCCGCGGATCGTCTTTATGAAGATCATGCAATTCCTGCCACAGCTCGCGCGCTTTCATGTCAACCGCTTCGGGAACCATGATCTTGATCTCCACGATCTCATCGCCGCGCTTGTCGTCGCGCGTAGCTGAGGGCACGCCTTTTTCGCGCAGCCGCAGCTTCTGCCCGCTCTGCGTTCCCGGCGGAATCTTCAATTGCGATCGTCCGTCGATGGTGGGCACTTCAATCTTTGCTCCCAGTGCGGATTCCCATGCGGCCACCGGCACGGTGACGTAAATGTCGTCGCCTTCGCGGCGGAAGACCGGATGCTCACCCACGCGGATGATGACATAAAGATCGCCCGACTGGCCGCCATGCGTCCCGGCGTTGCCCTTGCCGCCAATGCGTATGCGCTGACCGTCGCGCGTGCCCGCCTTTACGCGGACCTCCAGCGGCTCTGTGCGTTCCACTGCGCCTTCGCCGTGGCAGACCGGACATGGAGGCTGCACTTTGCCCGTGCCGCCGCACTGCGGGCAGGTAGTGTTGAACTTCATCCCGCCGCCGGACTGCGTAATATGGCCGCTCCCGTGGCATTGTGGACAGGTTGTGGGCGTCCCCACCACGCCGCTGCCGTGGCAGTTAGTGCAGGTATCAAGACGCGTGATGCTCAGGCGCATTACGGCGCCGCGAATGGCGTCCCAGAAGCCGACATTGACCTGGTATTCAAGATCGGTGCCATGTTCCGGTCCGGCTTCCGTAGCTGCGCCCCCGCGTCCGCCTCCGCCAAAGATGTTCGAGAAAATGTCACGGAAGCCCCCGGCGCCACCCTGCCGGGCGCCAGCGCCACCGAGATCAGAGAAGTCAAAGCCGCTGAAGTCGAAGCCTTGCCCTCCGGCGCTCTTCGGTCCCGTGCCAAAACCCGAGCCACCGGAACCACCTCGCGCATAGGCTTCCGCCGTTGCGGGATCGATGTTGTCTGAGTAAAAGCCAAGCTGGTCGTACATCTTGCGCTTCTTGGGTTCGCTCAGAACGTCATTGGCTTCAGAAATTTCCTTGAATTTCTCTTCTGACTTCTTGTCGTTGGGATTGACGTCAGGATGGTATTTTCTGGCGAGCTTGCGGAAGGCCTTGCGGATTTCCTCCGGCGAGGCAGTCTTCTTTACGCCCAGAAGGCCGTAATAATCTTTTTGTTGTGTCGTCGCCATTTGCCTGGTTTTGAGCTCCCTCGCCGCCCTCGGGATTTCCTCTGCCGGCTAGTTGCTAATTGCCAGCTGCTATTTGCTTGTTTCTGGCACCTTCGTCGCCTGCCAGGCCACAGCTTGCCATTTGCCGTTGCGCTTCAGGAAAGTTCCCGTATTACGATAGTAAACGGTCGTCGGCTTGCCATTCTCTGTGTTGTGCGCGATCAGCCG
>DATCAX010000688.1:0-4722 GCA_036512375.1 Candidatus Angelobacter sp.
AATACGTTCGCCGAATTCAGCCGCACTTTCGAAAAAGAAATTATTCCCGTGCTCAACAAACAGCAGGGATTTAAAGGCGAAATCACGTTTGCCACTTCCGGAAGCAAAGACGTGCTTGCCACCAGTCTGTGGGACACGCAGAAAAACGCAGAGCTGTATGCCAGCAAAACGTACAACGATGTGCTCAAGATGCTGGTCAACGTAGTCGAAGGTACACCGAAGCTGGAGACGACAGAAGTTCTTCACTCGACGTTCAATGAGATCAGCGTCGCCAGGCCGGTCGCCGCCTAAGTCGATTGCGACACCGCTATCTGTCCCACGCCTTTCGCGCCTTTTGCGAAAGCGTGGGATTTCACACGTTCGCCGCACCACATCCGATTCTTCACCCAATCCTGATCCGTGTTCCACCGCGTCGATCCGCGTTATGCCGTTGTTCTTCTCGTGCGCACCGCTGCTGCCACATCAATCCAGCGTTCCCAGTCGCTTAAGAAAATCCTGTGCTTCTTTGAATTGCGGAAACAGTTTTTCTTCTTCTCGAAATGCCGCGGGATGCACCAGACGCCGGCTGCCGCGCAGCTTGACCGGATGCCGCAGGTGCAGCATCTCGTGATAGACGAGATATTCGATCGCGTAGGGCGGCACGCGCGGCGAATCAAAGACGCGGCTCACGACGATGGTATTGTGCGCAGGATCATAGTGTCCCAGGCTGCGCAGGGCCTTGTTGCCGCTCCAGGTCATCTGCGGTCGGGCCATCAGGCCGTGGAAGAAGCGCAGATTCAGGTCTTCAAAAATCTGGTCAAGATCGTAATGTTTGCCTATTGGACCTTCAATGCGTTTGCGCCCCCGCAGCTGGCGGATAAGTTGAGACTTCTGCGCCATGGCATGGCTGCCGGTAAATTTGCGGTAACGGGCAGCGTGAGCAGCGTCAACCGGCTTGCGATGGAGCTTGGCAATGAGAATGTGGAGGATGGCGTACAACACCGGCTCGGGCGCGCCTTCAAGAAGATCAGAGAGGCGGACAAAGATGCGTCCCTGGCGCAGGCGGATGGTGCAATTGATATTGGCGAAGCGATAGAAACGGACCTCAAATTCAGGCAGCGGCGTGCGCGGACGCAGATCGCGGAATGCCTGCTCAAAAATCTGGATGAGGTTGGAGGTCATCTGATTAGAAAAAGAACGGCCGCGAATTCACGCGAACAAACGCGAATCGCTCGAAGGCTGGTGTGAATTATCCATCTCGACGGCAATCTATTTTTTCTTCTCCGGCGTGGTGCTTTTTTGCTCGTGCGTGGTTTCCATGTACTCTCGCGCCATGTCGGCATTGGATTTGAGCGATTCTATGGCGTCCAGCAGAACATAGCGGAAATCGGGCGCCTCTTTTCTGGTGACAGGGTCAGTTTCGCTGGCTGATTTAAGCGACTGAAGCTTCAGATCAAAGCGCGCGTCGGCGTCAATCAACTCTTTCAAAGCTTTGTGATATTGCTTGACGGTGTCTTTATCAAGCGGGCGCCCTTCATACTGGTCAAGGTTGTCATTGATCTCGTCAATGAGGCTGGCGAAATCTTCCAGCAGATCATGCACCCGCTTGCCGCGTTCGTCGGCCAGCTTGGGATCAAGGCGGACCTGGTCAATGGCCGCGAGCCGCTCCTCAGTGAACTTGACCATCAGCTTGATGCGATTGTAAGGGTCCATGGCCACCTCGCGAAGCTGGTCGGTCTCGGCTTCAGTCAGGGGATCACGCCTTTTTGCGGCAGCTACCACGCTCACCAGCAGCAACAGGAAAATTATCTTGGTTGCGATTTTCATTTTTGGTCCTTCTTTTTGTCGGGCGGAGCGAACATGGATTCAAGTACTTCCTGCGTGAGTTTTTCCAGCTGCTTTTCCACGGCCTGAACCGTGGGACGATCTTCCGCCGCCAGTGTGCGACGCATGCTTTCCAGCCGGCGCCTGCATTGGCGCAGAGCCTTCTCCGTCTCTTTCATTTTTTTGCGCGTCTGGATCGCTAGATCATGCGCTTTGGTGGCATATTGCAGAATTTCCTGCACGGTGGCGTGGCCTTTTACTGATTCGCCGTCGGTAAACTGCTTGTCGGCGACAGGAACCAGCGCGTCCGCGATCTCAGCGTCGAGCCGGGCCTGCTGGTCAGGTGCAGCGTGTTCGGCTTCGGTTTTGAGCTGGTCCACGGTCTTCTGCTCGCCACTGGCAGTGAGCGCAAGCGAGAGGATGATCATGATGGAAAAGAATTTTGGCATCATTAGTCCGGTAAAATCGCCTTAAGCCGGTGGCGCGCCTGAAACTCCTGGTCAGGGAATTTGCCGCCTGCGACCCCCAGAAAGAGCTTATAGTTCTCCGCCGCAGGTTTGTACATCCTTAAATTATCGAAAGCGGTGGCGCGAAGAAAATATGTGGCCGGGGTTTCCGGCTGAAGCTTGGCGCGCGCGTCCAGCGCACGGATGGTGAGCTGATAATTCTTGTTTTGCTCCGCCGCATAGCCCAGATCGAAATAGGCTTCCACAAGGTTGGGCTTGAGCTGAACCGCCTTCAGCAATACCGCTTGCGCTTCAGGATACTTGAGTTGATGCATCAGCGCGGTGCCATAGTCGAGATGAAGCTGAGCGTCTGTGGGATTCTGCGCGAGTAGAGGGCGAAGGAGATCGGCGGCGGCGGGATATTGCTTGGTTTCTAAATAGAGACTGGCCAGGTCACGCGCGAGCTTGGGATCGGCAGAAGCTTTGTAAACGGGCTCAAGTGTGGCGATCGCTTCCTGCGCCTTGCCTTCAGCGGCCAAGAGCTTGCCCAACTGAAGTTGCGCGGCTGCGTTCTGCGGATTGGCGGTCATGTATTTGCGCAGCCAGTTTTCTGCGTCGGCGAAGCGCTTTTGCTTGAGGTAGAGGCCGATGAGACGCTCGACACTGTCGTTGTTTCCGGCTTCGGCTAGCTTTAGATATTGCTGCTCTGCTTCGGCAGAATTGCCGGAGAGTTCCGTCATGCGGGGGACGCCAAGCTGAGCTTCAGAGTTGGTGGGATCGAGCTCAGCGGCTTTTTGATACGCGGCGAGCGCTTCCTGCGGCTGGCTCTCTTCTATTACCTGTGCTAGCGAGAGCCATGCGGCGGCGAGAGCTTGCTGCCCACCAACTGTTGGCTTGAGCGTGACTGCGATTTTTAATGCGCTTGCGGCAGCGGCGAGATTGCCAGACTTTGCTAAAGTGAGTCCGAGATTCTGTTGCGCTTCAAACCATTTGGGATCGAGTTGCGTGGCTTTCTTGTAAGCCGCTATAGCTTCAGCGCTCTTGCTTTGATGGCTTTGAGCAAATCCGAGATCGAACCAGGCTTGGGGATTGTCAGCCTGCTGAGTGACGATGATCTGCAGCTTTTCTTCGGCTTGAGAATATTGCTGTTTCTGCAAGAGAGACTCGGCGTCTTTGAGGGCGGCGGCGGCGCGGTCGTCGTCGGCGGCTTGTGAATGCGACTTATGTAGCGGGCGAGTCTGCGCGATAGCGGGCAGGGCGAGGACCGCCAGCAACGCAGTCGCGATGACTCTACTTATGCCCATTGGATCCAGAGTTCTCGCTCTTTAAGATGCGCGCCAGCCACTTTCCGGTATACGATTTCGCGGATTTTGCCACCGTTTCCGGGGTGCCGGCCACAACAATGTACCCGCCACGGCCACCGCCTTCAGGTCCGAGATCAATGACCCAGTCGGCAACCTTGATGACATCCATATTGTGTTCAATGCAGAGCACCGAACCGCCGGCGTCAATGAGCTTGCGAAAAGCGCCGAGGAGTTTGCTGACGTCATCAAAGTGGAGGCCGGTGGTGGGCTCGTCGAAAATATAGAGTGCGCCCTTGCCGGCGCGAGCTTTCTTACGCTGTTCTTTTTCTTCCTGCGTGGCAGGATCAAAGCCCTGCGCGCGTCCGCTGGGGACAAGATGTGCCGCCAGCTTCATGCGTTGTGCTTCGCCACCGCTCAACGTTGTGGCCGACTGTCCCAGGCGGAGGTAGCCGAGACCAACTTCTTCCAACACGCGCATCTTGTCCGTAATCTTTGGATGTCCGGAGAAAAACTGGAGCGCCTCACGCACTGTTAGGTTCAGGACCTCATGAATATTTTTTCCTTTATAGCGCACGTCAAGGATCGTGGGCTTATAGCGCGTGCCTTTGCAATCTTCACACACGAGTTCTACGTCGGCGAGAAACTGCATTTCGACCGTCACGGTGCCGTCGCCTTGGCACGTTTCACATCGACCACCGGGAATATTGAACGAGAAGTGGCCCGCGGCGTATCCGTGCTTATGGGATTCGGGGACAGAGGCAAACACTTCGCGGATGGCGTCAAATGCCTTGATATATGTCACGGGATTACTGCGGGGAGTCCGTCCGATGGGTGACTGATCCACTAAGACCACGTCGGCAATGTATTGGCCGCCGGTGACGCGTTTAAATCCGCTCGCTGCCGGACCAGGGCCAGATGTAATTCCTTTTTCCGCGGCCAGCGCTTGATAAAGTACGTCATGCACCAGCGTCGATTTACCCGATCCCGATACTCCCGTGATCGCTACCAGCATGCCGAGCGGAATCTCCAGATTGATATTTTTCAGATTATGCGCCCGAGCTCCTTCGATCCTTATCATGGGCACGCCGGGCGTTCGACGATCCCGCGGAATCTGTATTCGCAGCTCATCGTTGAGGTATCTTCCTGTGAGCGACTGCGGCATCGTCTTG
>DATCAX010000689.1:0-2703 GCA_036512375.1 Candidatus Angelobacter sp.
TCCGCTCGGGAGTAAACCAAAAAGAGAATAGCTAATCCAACTCCCTCAACCCCGCTCGTCCCAGATACACACCCAGGCTTCCCAGCAGAGCCAGCGCTGACATGCCGGCGATGGCCAGTGGAGCGCCGATCACGTGGGCCATCGAACCGGCGATGAGGCAGCCGATGGGCGGCAATCCAAGAAACGCGGTGGAATAAATGCTCATCACGCGTCCGCGCATGTGGTCTTCGGCAAGGTGCTGCAACAGGGAGTTGATGGTGGCCACGGAGATGATCATGCAATAGCCGGCCACGGCGAGCAGCAGTCCGGAAAGATAGAAGTTGCGCGAGAAAGTAAACGCGATAATGGCGGCGTAGAATCCCAGCGAAGCGCGGACCACAAACAACCCGCGGTGGCGCAGATGCATGAGAGAAGCAATGGTGATGGCGCCGAGAAAAGCGCCCGCGCCGGAGCAGGCCATCAGGACGCCTAGACCGGGCTCGTCACTGGCGAGGACGTCACGAGCAAAGTAAGGGACAAAGGTGAGATACGGAATTGCCAGAAGGCTACCGATGGCCACCAGCAGCACCAGTGACGACATTGCCGAATGCCGGAAGACATAAACGAAACCCTGTTTCAACTTTTCCCAGAGATGACCTTCCGGCGGAGCGGCGGGCTCAATGTATCGAATGCGAGTAAGCGCGATCAGCACGGCGAGGAAGCTCAATCCGTTGAGAAAGAAATTTCCGGCAACGCCGAAGAGCGCCATGGCAAAACCGCCCAGCGTGGGGCCGAGAACGCGCGACATATTGAACTGCGCCGAGTTGAGCGCGATGGCGTTGGTGAGATCTTCACGCGGCACCAGCTGCGGCACCAGCGCCTGATACGTCGGGGTATTGAGCGACATGGCGATGCCGGTGCCCAGGGCGAGAAACACAATCTCACGCACGTTGATGATTTTGAAATACGCCAACGCTGCCATGATGAAGGCAAAAATCATCATGGCGGATTGCGTTACCATGAGCAGCTTGCGCTTGTTGACGTGGTCTGCAATCACGCCGCCGATAAGCGCAAACAGCAGGATAGGAAACGACGCGGCAAAGCCTACCACGCCCAGCCAAAAAGCAGAGTTGGTGAGCTGCAGCACCAGCCAGCCCTGGGCGATGTTCTGCATCCAGGTGCCGATGTTGGAAAGGAAGTTGCCGGTCCAGAAGAGCCGGAAGTCACGATGACGCAAGGCGCGTGCAATCCGGGGAATTTCAATGACCGTGGTCTCGGCCGCGTCGGTAATGGCGCCATGGGCGAGGCCATCGACGGCGTCTGCGCGCGGCACGGTTGGTTCGCCGACGCTTAATTCGGCGGTCGTTGATTCACCGGTCGTTAATTCGCCAGCCCTGGATTCGCCAGCCCTGGATTCGTTGACCCTTGCTTCGCCGATCGGGTCCGCGACCGGGCGCGGTTCCGCCGCGCTGCCGCCATTCATCTCCGCGTCACTGCTCAATTTCCCCTGGCCCTTTGGTGGCGGATTCGAATAAATGCCACTCAATAGTGTAAGCTTTTTCGTTCCCACTGCTCGCCGAAGCGGTAGTCGATAAAACCAGAGTTTCAGAAAACGGTAGTCAAGAAAGCATCGTCAAGTAACCCTTATTCAAGTCGTCATTATTCAAGTCGTCATTATTCAAGGAACCATTATTCAAGGAACCCAGGAGCCAGAAATTGAAACGCGCCAAATTAGTCGTTGTCGTCTCAGCCTTTGTGCTTTCCAGCTTTGCTTTACAGAACCCCGCCGGCACGGGCCAGAATGTTTCTTCGCGAAGCAATAGCGGGCAAAGCGCTCCCGCGCAAAGCTCAGGACAAAGCAGCCCAGCGCAAAGTGTTTCTTCGGAGGGCGTTCCGGCCAAGGGTTTGCCTGCGCCTGCAACTTCTACGCAGAACTCTTCTACACCGGGCGTACCGACGCAAATATTTGGCTTCAGGGATTTCGCGAAGCAGTACCAGGTGGATCAGCAATTTCTGGCCAGTCCCAGCCCGGCGCGCGCGGAGCAGCATTTAAAGATTTTGACGGCGCAACCTCACATCGCCGGGTCGCCGGAAGACAAAGCCACAGCGGACCACGTCGCCAAGCACTTTGACATTGCCGGCATGGAAACTGAAGAGGTCAAATATTCCGTGTGGATGAATCGGCCGTCAGAGATCAGCGTGACCGTGACGGCGCCGCCCAACGTAAAGATGAATGGTCCCAGACCGGAGCACGTGGATGGCGATCCGCTGGCCGACAATCCGAAGGTAGTGATGCCGTTCAACGGATCATCTCCTTCAGGCGACGTGGAGGCGGAGGTCGTATACGCGAATTACGGCAGGCCGGAGGATTTCAAGAAGCTTGAGGATTTGAAAGTGGATGTGAAGGGCAAGATCGTGATTGTCCGGTATGGAGATAATTTTCGTGGCGTAAAAAGTTTTGTGGCGGAAGAGCATGGCGCGGCGGGAGTGATCATCTATTCCGACCCCATCGACGATGGCTACTTCAAGGGAGATGCTTACCCTAAGGGGCCGTGGCGTCCGGAAAGCGGCGTGCAGCGCGGGTCGATTCAGTACATGTTCAAATATCCGGGCGATCCCACCACGCCGGGATTTGCTTCCACCGTCGATTTGCCGGAGTCGAAGCGTGTGCCGCCGGAAAAATCGCTGGATATGCCGAAGATTCCTACAACACCGCTTTCGTAT
>DATCAX010000690.1:0-4833 GCA_036512375.1 Candidatus Angelobacter sp.
CATACACGAGCCTACGGAGGACATACGCGTCCGGGTGAATGCGCGCCTCCGCTTTGCTGATCAGCAATATGCCGGCTTTGAGTTTGTGGATCTGGACCCTGACGCTGCGGTGGAAATTGGCCAGATCATCGGCAAATACTACGAAAATGCGAAGGCGTAGCCAGCGCGCCCATAGAACTCAGCTTTACCAATCTTTGAAGTTATTTCAATTCAGCGACTGGTGTTCTACGAAACCGCACCGCATGGTTCGCCAGGCGGTTGGCTTCCTGATTCTGCTCGCGCGGGATATGGGAAATGCAGAATTTCAAGGTGTGGGCCAGTTTGCGGCACATCCAGTGGAGAGAGTAGAGACGTGGGCTGCGGCAGCTGTACTCGCCCGTCATCTGCTTTACCACCAGCTCAGAATCGGTATACACGCTGAGTGACGTGGCCTTAAGCTCCAGTGCGCGCTGCAGAGCTTCCAGCAGGGCTGCATATTCAGCCACATTATTGTCATGGTGGCCGATCCAGCGTGCGATCCGGATCATTTCCCCGTCCGGCTTCTCAATCAGTACGCCAATGCCAGACGGCCCCGGACTGCCGTGGGAGCCACCGTCAACGTAAGCGATGAGATCTGACATTTTTCCTCTAAGACACACAATGAGGCACACTGGGTTGCGCCGTCAAGAGCATCCTTTGGTTCATTGGCACCTTGGACCCGGCACATCTGGTAGATCAGTTTTGTGGAAACCACTGTGGAAATCACGGACGCACGCAAAGCCGGTCTTTTTGCAACCGCGTTTTATCAGCATTTCCCAATGCGCAAAAGTGAGGAAAAAAATCTTCGTTTGCACAAATCACGGGCGTTGACTTTTCATGGTCTTCAGCTAGGATCACTCATGTCGACGGTCGAAAGGGTTAACCAAATTAAAACGTGGTTGATCCGAAGTAGACTGGGTGACCAGGTTCAGTGGAGCGATCCAGTGAACACCCGGACCCGAAAAAACCGACAAGCCCTGCGAGGGGTAGGTCGGGGTAAGGGACTGCGAAAGCGGTGGTCGCATCAAGGGCTGTGACGGTACATGCATCCACGTTGTTAGCTCCCTCGCAGGAGTTGGCAGCTAGAGCATAACCAATGTCACAGCCTTTACTATTTGTATAACCTTTTTAGAAGCCGTGCCCTCTGTTCGTCCCCTTCTTCTTTCGGCCTCCCATAGCTCCCCCTTGCTAACTCACTGAACAATAAGCATTACTAGCTTGCGGATTTTCTGTTCCGCGCCTATCACTTGCGTGTCTAAAAAGGTAGCAGCAATGATCAGTGAGCGGGGAGGAACCTGCTTAACAGGTCCAACCGCTTTGTCTTCTGAACTCATGGCTGCGCTCCTTAGGGTTTCAGGTTTGCTCCCTGAAACCCCTTTTTCTGCGGCATGCGTTCGCAATCGCAGCCATTCGTTATTTAATGTCATCGCGACTAACTTCCAGCACATCTCCTGCTCCAATGGCGATTCTTCCTGCCTCCAGCCTGAAGGGATACTCAACTATAATTCGTCGTGTTGAATCGGAAAGTTCGACTGAGCTTGTGAGTGCAGCGTAGCGGAACGATTTGCCCATAGAAAAGGTAAGATGGTCCATGCTTAGCGAAGACGATGTTGCGCGAATAAAACAGGAAGAAACAATTCGCCTGGAAACCCAAAAAGCCCAGATCGTAAAACCAGCAAAGGGATGGTGGGATTTCCTCAACAGTCAGTTTGCTCTCTGGATCTTGAGCAGCGTTGTGCTTTCCTTAATAACGTTTTACTGGAACCACCGCAATGATGCCCGGCTTGATATACAGAAGCAGCAGCAAGATGACTTGGACAGGCAGCGAGAAGATTCACAGTTCCTTGCAACGCTCCTGCCCTACCTGACTAATACTGATATTCTCGTGCGGCTCCGGGCCCAGGAAGTGATCATCGCCCGCTATCCAGCCGACAAAGTTCCAGCCCAGGTGCAGCTACTGCTGGTAAACGCCGTCGACAAAGAATCTTCTGCACCGGAAGCAGGAAAGACAGACGAATCCAAGCGATTGCTGGCAAGCGTCGCTTCTACCTATGCGAGGGTGCAAACCTCAACCGCGGATGACGCCATAAAACCGCTTCTGGAGTCAGCGCAAGCGGAGAATAAGCAGCAGCAGATCACCTTAAGTTATTACCGTAAAACAGTCGACACAGAAGTTGACCATGTCGATTTTGACAGTCTCGCAGAATTGTTTGCCAAAGCCGGGTTCAAGGTGCAGGAACCTTCTACTGGCGCTAGAAATCCGAACCTGGAAACGAATGCTCTTTGGGTTGCTGACAATGTGACGGTGAGCCAGGCAAAATATGTCGCGCTGGTGCTGATGAATGCTGGCATGCGCATAAGGGCCGTGCGTAGGTTTCGATCTGATTCCAGCGGCGCTTCACGCAAGCTCAACACGATTGAAATAGGCTCCGACGCAGCATTCTTAACCGGGCCTCCCCTTACTGTGCAGCAGGTGAAAGACCTGAGCGATATTGCCAAGCGTTAGGGATGCTCACAGCCATCCTGCGCCAGTTCTTCTTCAGCATCAATCTGTCCGCAAGCTGCTTTCGGCACCAGACCGGCGTGTCAAGTTGTACGCGCCGTGTCTACGCTCACACAGCGGTGTTCTCTTACACCGCGCTTAAGTCCTTTCTTCTCTTCACCGCGGATATGGCTCCCTTGTTGCAATTCACAGCACCGGATGGCCGCTCCTGACACCTGCCCAAGGCAGAAATGAAAGAGAGCCATTCGCTGTGCTTTGTGCAAGGTTGTCCAGTGTCACCGCCAGTTGCGAGATATAGCTCCGGATTCTTCTCCGGCTTTTCATCGGGGCCGGAGGGAACTCTCGCGGGAACCGCCACCAATCCATTGGCGCCTTGCGAAATCGCAACTGAACTGGACCGCTGCTGAACGGACGTTTCCTGCGGCCTGGCTGCTGCTCATTTTCGCTCTCGGCATAGTGGTGTGCCCCGCGATAGAGAAGGCAGCACAGAGCATGCCAGACCGCGGGGACGCGCCGCTGCTCTTGCCGGGCCCATGAGGAACCGGCATCCGCATGCGATCGGCATTCGTCAGTGCAACGAGTGGTTCGGAAGGTGTTTCCCTGATTGCCATTTGCGGTGTTTTCCAGTCAAATTGATATCTACAATCGGCTTTCCATACATGTTGAAGACCGCATATAAACGATGGTTTTGTGCGCTTTTAGTTTTCTGCGTGGCGGCAGTTGCAGCAGCCGCGCAGGACGCGCCTCCCCTTCCTGCCGCGGCCCCGGAATTTGTCCACATGATTCTGTCGCGCGCCGGATCGCCCTCCGCGGTCGCCGTAACTTTTCAGAACCTGTCTTCGCTTCCGCCGGAAACGCAGGATGCGTTGCAGAATGCGATTCTCAACGGCTTTCGCAGCGCTAACGTCAGGGTGGTGAAGGCGGAGCAAGCGGTGGCGGCCGTGCACATCACGTTCTCTGAAGACTGGCAGGGCTACGTGTGGATCGCAAGTATTCAGCAGGGCGCCGCCAGTCAGATGGTGATCAAGAAATTGCCTCGCCAGCAGCGGGCACAATCAACGCATGCCACTACGCTCACCATTCGCAAAATATTGGTGTGGCAGCAGGAGTCGCCGATCCTGGATTTTTATCAGGATAATCAGAACCTTTTGGTTCTTGAACCCGGCCAGCTTGCGCTTTACTCCAGCGATGCCGGGCAATGGCGTCCGCGGCAAACACTCGGCATTCCGCACCAGAATCCATGGCCGCGTGACCTGCGCGGACGGCTGGAGGTACGCGGCGGAGAAATCAACGTCTTTCTTCCTGGTGAGCGTTGCAGCGGAAGACTCTCACCTCCGTCGCTCGATTGCCGCGCCAGTGACGACCCCTGGCCGATCGGCGAAGGGCTGGTTGCGTTCTTCAATCCACGCAGAAATTTCTTCAGTGGTCTGCTCGCCGGACAGAGCGGGGGAGCGTCAGTGTCGCCGTTTTTTTCCGGAGCAACATGGCAGAGCGGCGACCAACGCGTATGGCTTTTCACCGGCACGGACGGTCACACACGGCTTTTTCAAAATGATCTGGCATCGTCCGTAGCAACGTTCAACGGATGGGGAAGCACAATGGCCCCGGTGCATTCGATTTGCGGCACAGGCTGGCAGGTACTGACCAGCTCGCCCGCAGACACAACCCGGCTGGACAGTGTGCAGGCCGTGGAGATTTCCGGGCGCGAAGCTTTGCCGGTTAGCGCGCCGGTGGATTTAGCGGGCACGGTGGAAGCGTTATGGACCGCGGGCAATTACAGTCAGGTAGTCAACGGGGTTTTGCAGTCGCAGTCAGGAAAGTATGAAGCGTTTACTCTTACAGTTATTTGCACTCAGTAGCCTTTCGCTGCTGGCAGTCGGCGCCTATGCTGGCTCGCGCCCGCGTTACGGCGGCGCGGTGCGTATTCTGCTTCATGACAAAGTGCTTTCCATTGATCCGCTCAGCGACGAAGACCATCCGGCAGCACGCGATCGTATGGCCGCGCTGGTATTTGAAAACCTGACGCAAGTCGACGCGCAGGACCGTTTGCGTCCAAACCTTGCGGTGTCATGGCATGCGGACCAGTCGAAACGCTTCTGGCAATTCCGCCTGAGGCTGGCGAACTTTCATGACGGCACAGTTCTTACGGCGGCAGATGTTGCAGCCAGTCTGGCGAAAAGCAATCCGGCCTGGAAATATTCTGCTCCTGACCGGCAAACCATCGCCATCGAAGCGCCTTCGCCAATTCAACAGATGCCGGAATTACTGGCGCTGCCGCGGTACGCGATTGTGAAACGGCAAAGCGACGGCGC
>DATCAX010000691.1:0-3175 GCA_036512375.1 Candidatus Angelobacter sp.
TTGGAAGCCTGCGGCTTGTTGGCTTCGGGTTTTGCAGCGGCCATTGCCTGCTGTTGCGCGGCAGCTTCAGCGGCCTGCGCGTCCAGGATGCGCGTTTGTTGATACGTGTACGCGATCCGATGAATGATGGTAATCGTAGAGAGCACAGCCAGTACCCAGAGCACGGGAGCCATGGCTCCCCAGCGGGCAAATAACGCTCCAATAATTACCAGGACTACTCGTTCCGGCCGTTCCATAAAGCCGACCTTGCACGATCCAATCAGCGATTCCGCGCGCGCCCGTGTGTAACTCACCATCACGGAGCTGACCATCACGAATGCCACCAGCACCAGGTAAAAGAAATGATTGCCGCGTGCGTAGTAAACCAAGAGTCCGAAGAATAGCGCCACGTCACTATAGCGGTCGATGACTGAATCAAAGAATGCGCCAAAAGTGGTTACCTGCCCTGTGGCCCGCGCCACGCGGCCATCCACCATGTCAAAAATTCCAGCGCCGATAATCACCAATCCCGCGTAAGGAAACAGCCGCGCGAAGTTGGTGGTGTTGGCGTAACCGAAAAGAATGGCGGCAATGGTATTGATCACCAGCCCCAGGAAGGTCAGTACGTTCGGAGAAATTCTGGTAAGCGCAAGCCCGCGCACAATGGCATACAGAAGTACGCGGCAAGCTCTTCCAAACGTCCCGGTCCAGGTCATGAAGCCTCGTCGTGAATGGTGGTCAGCTGCAGGACCTCCAGTTCGCGTTTGCCGTTCGGCGTGATCACGGTGGCTGTATCGCCTACCTTTTTACCCATCAGACATTTGCCGATTGGCGACGTCGTCGAGATCAGCCCTTTGGTCACGTCAGTCTCTTCGCTGGTCACCAGCGTGTAGACGATTTCCTCTTCCTTGGTGTTATCAAAAACCTTTACTTTTGAGCCAAAAGCGACGCGATCTTTGGGAATATTGGTCATATTCACCAAAGCCAGCTCAGCCATGCGCTTCTTCAGCTGTCCCAGCCTCGCATTGACAAACACCTGCCTCTGCTTGGCCATGTGATATTCGGCGTTCTCGCTCAGGTCGCCCATGGCGACCGCCTTTTTGATCTCTTTTGGCAGCTCATGTGTGAGCTCATGTTCCAGAGTGCGGATCTCCTCTTCCAGCTTCCTTTTGATATGTTCCGGCATATTAGCGGAAGAATACTCCTCTGGCTCAAAATCAGGGGGGGCAACAAACGCCAATTATAAACCTTTCAGCTTGAATACGTTAACAGCCCAATGCCGGACGTCTCTGATTTTTTTCCCAGCCAAGTAGCCGCTGCGCACAATAAACGTTGATAAATCTTGATAAAAAGTTTATAATGTTTTCTGTCTGGAGTTCCCCGCAAAATGTCCCATCTAGGTGTTTCAATGAATGGTCAACTGAACTTCGCAATAGGTGACAAAGTAGTTTATCCGAACCATGGGGTCGGGGTAATTGAACAGATCAGCAGCCGCACGATCGGCCCGAACGTCCACAAATTTTACCTCCTCAAGATCAAAGCCAGCAGCCTGAAAGTGGAAGTCCCTTTCAATAATGTCAGCATGGTCGGCCTGCGGGCCGTGGTCAAAAACGGCGAAGTCGCCAAGATTATTACCTTTCTGGTCGATGGCAAATGCGAGAACCATACCGACTGGAAATTCCGCTTCAAGGAAAATTCCGACAAAATGCGCACCGGCTCGCTGCTGGAAGTGGCAATCGTTCTAAAAGGCCTTCTGCTTCTGGCCAAAGATAAGCCCCTCTCCTTCCGCGAAAAGAAGATGCTGGAGCGCGCTCGCTACCTGCTGGTGACTGAGCTGGCAATGGCTAAGAACGTCGACGAAGTGGAAATTGAGGACATGCTCAACAAGGCTCTTGCCAAGAGCAAGCTCAAGTTCCCCGAAGTCACAGCCGACGCATAGCCCTAATATTCATTTTCAAAGAGCAACATCGTGACGCCATGGGGCGTCACTTTTATTTTGCGAGAAGAGCGTTCCCATAGGTTCGGCCGACTCGCGTGCCGAACCGCTTTGTTTCAAGCCCTGAACTCCCTCAACTATTACGATCGATCCTAAAGCGGTTTGGAGCGCAGCGACATAATTAATGCTCCGTCTTACCATCCAGCAACTCCAACGCGTGCGGCAGAATCCCAATCACCGCCTGCAATGATTCCACCGCGGCTGTCGGACTTCCCGGTAAATTCAGCAGCAGCGCTTTTCCTCGGACGCCGCAAATGCCACGGCTCAGCGCCGCAAATGGCGTCTTCTTCCCGCCTTCCTGCCGCATCTTTTCCTCGATCCCAACAATCTGCCGCTCGATTACGCCCAGCGTGGCTTCAGGAGTAACGTCGCGCGCGGCAATACCGGTTCCTCCAGTCGTTACCACCAGGCGCGTCAGTTCACTGCACTCGATCAACCTGGCTGCAATCGCGTCTTTTTCGTCAGGCAGAACGGAAGTGTGTATCACTTCGAAGTTTGCGGCTTCAAGCTCGCGCACAATCGCCGGACCAGAAACGTCTTCGCGTTTCCCTATGTACGATGAATCGCTGATGGTCAGCACGGCGGCGGTCTTGGAGGATGAGGCGGTCACCGATTTTATCTTTTATCTTTTCTATGCTTCCAGAACGTTTTCTTCGGTGTCGCGATTTGATTCATCCAGCAGGCGCAGGCCTTCCAGCAATATGCTCTGCGAGGACTGCGTTATCGTCTGTTCGCTGCTGCTGCCGGCAAAATCAATCTCAAAGCTTCCGGCAGTCCAGGTGAGCACCTTGTATACGGCGACATCGCCCTGCAGATCACCATAGACAGCGTGATTAATCTGGCCTTCAGTAAAAAACATTTTGCACTGGTCGCCAGTGTTACGCAGGGTGAGGGCGCAGGTTTTACGGCCCATATCCAATGATTGCAACAGGTCCAGCACATTCATCTGCGCCAGGCTTCCCCGCAGCACCGATTCTCCCGGCGCTTCGCGCGCCATCTTCTCCAGGGAAATCTTGTCCACAACTTTCTTTATTTTGGCCGCGGCTTCCTTCAGAAAGAACGGCTTCTCAATAAAATCTTCCACCGTATCCTGCACCGCTTTCAGCTTCTCATTGATGTCGACCTTGCTGGCCATCAGGATTACTGGAATTCCGGCGCTGGCATTGCGGCTCTTGATCTTTTGCAGCAACTGGCGGCCAT
>DATCAX010000692.1:0-8485 GCA_036512375.1 Candidatus Angelobacter sp.
GACGATGCTGCCGTGGCTGTAAATGTATTGCTTACCGGATCCCAGATGTTGGGCTGCAGCGATTCCGCGTAATAGGAAATAAACAAGACACGACCGTCTGGTAATAACGTTGCGTGAACAGCTCGGGTGGGCCAGTTGGTCACCGCGGACCATTGGCCTTGGGTGGAAGCTTGGGCGTTACTGCGTACAGCTACTGCTACAACGAACAGAAGTAGGATGACGAAGGCGGTCGCCCCTCTAAGAGCAAGGGAGCATGAGTGGCGCACAGTGATAGTTAAGATTCTTTAACTCTGGTCAGGGTTGTTCGATTTACCCGCATGAACACTGGCTTAACACAAATATATATTTCCGTGCGAGTTGTACGCCTTATCGCGCCACTCCGCGAAATCGATTCATCACAGCTCTCATTTTGTCCCCGGCTCCAAGCGTTCATGAAACTTTGCCGCCAGACGCTCGGCGGCATCCACCAGGTTGTTTTCTTTGGCCTTTTCCTTCATGGCGAACTTGACACTCTCAGTGGCAGACCAGAGCCCGCGCTTGTTGCGTGAGTCAAAAACGGTCATTTTGATCTCAGTAGGCGAGATGTCTTTCCGGGTGGAGCTGGATTTCTCTTCCTGCCCGGTCTCCGGCGAGACCTTGGACGAACTGGAAACCTGAACACCCGAATCCCCTGTGGACGAGATCTCAATAATCAGATCAGCTTTTTCCGGTGTCTCGACGAAGGTGAATCGTCCCCAGCCTTCCAGAGTGGATTGGATCACATCCAGCGGGACCCGGCTGCCATGCGTACGAGTAATAAAGACGTTCTTCGCTGCCGCCAGCCTCATGGAAGGCGTCTCAATGAGCGGCTTCTTCTCCGGAGGCTGCTGCGCTTGAGAGAACAACGCGCTCGCCATCAAAACCAGAAAACCTGCTCTCAAGAATCTCAGCCATTTTATGGTCCCCATCACTGCCTCCGGGCATCGAATGTAAGCGGAATTGTTGTCGAAAGTAAGCTGGCAGACCGCTACCATTGTCAGAACCAGCGGCCCGCTGCTCGATTCCGCCTCTCAGATTACAATATTTGCGATTATGGCTGACCGTCTTTATCTAAGTATCTGGTTTCCCAGCTTTCAGGAGCCGGAAATGCTGCCCCGGCTGCTTTCCGTGCTGAAGCAGTTCCCTTTCTCTGCCGACCACGGCGGCGTCGCCTATATGGCCATACGCAGCATCTCCTGGGACCAGCCCGTCATCTTCCAGCAGAGCTTTGACGACCGTGCTACCCCCGAGCAGGCCTTGCTGTTGGCCGGTGACTTTCTGCATGAGGATAATGCTTACGAACTGGATGTTCTCTGGGACCTCTGGGTGCCCACTCGGGAAGGCGATCTGGACGAAACCTGGATCCTTCGCCCACAGACCGTTAAGTTCATCGCCTTCGGCACAGAATTTGAAGACGCCACTTACCAGCAAAACGGCCATATCCAGGTCGATTTTGGCCTGGACGCTCCGTTCCTCTTTGAGGAAGCCGACTACACTCCCAGCCTCGAGCAGCGCATCAAGGCCAATGTCCATAAATTGGTCGACTTCACCAGTGCCGTTGAGAAGAACTGCGGCATCAGCGGCCGGGTGCTGTGGTCAGAATCAGAGGACAATCTCGCGCAAAAACTGATTGAAAGATTGCAAAGGGTGCAGTAGAGTCTTTCAAAAATCCTGAGCGGCAGCGAAGGATCCCTATCGCGACGAAACCTTAAGCAACAACTATTGCAACTTTTCAATATCCAGACGGGCAATAGGGTTCCCTCGCTGCGCTCGGGATTTCATGCAAGCTACTTCGTCCTGCCACCTTCGGTCTTCAACTCTTCCGCCGCAGCGGCCTGTGCTGCCGCCAACCGCGCCGTGAGCACGCGATACGGCGAGCACGAAACATAGTTCAACCCGATCTTGTGGCAGAACTCCACAGACGCTGGGTCGCCACCGTGTTCACCACAGATTCCGATCTTCAGGTTCGGGCGCGTCTTGCGTCCCTTCTTGACGGCGATCTGCATCAGCTCGCCAACACCTTCCTGATCGATGGTGGCGAATGGATCGCTCTTCAAAATGCCGCGCTCAATGTAAGCCGGCAGGAACTTGCTGATGTCGTCACGAGAGAAGCCATAAGCCGTCTGCGTGAGGTCGTTGGTGCCAAAGCTAAAGAACTCGGCGTCTGAGGCAATCTGGTCGGCCACTGAGCACGCGCGCGGCAGCTCAATCATCGTCCCGACCATGTACTCCACTTTGGTTCCCTTCTCTTTGAATACCTGCTCCGCCACCTGTCGAATAATGGCGCTCTGGTTCTCCATCTCCTTCATCATGCCGACTAGCGGAATCATGACTTCAGGAAACACTTTCACTCCCGCCTTTTGCACGTTGACGGCGGCTTCAAAAATCGCCCGCGCCTGCATCTCTGAAATTTCCGGATAGGTAATGCCCAGGCGGCAGCCGCGATGTCCCAGCATGGGGTTCAACTCATGCAGCTCTTCCACCCGACGCAACACCTCTCGCGCTTCTTTCAGCCGCGGCGAGTTCGCGTCTTTGATTTCGAGCTGCGCTATCTCTACCATCAGCTCTTCGCGACGCGGCAGAAACTCATGCAGCGGTGGATCGAGCAAGCGGATGGTTACGGGGAATCCGTCCATGGCTTTGAACACGCCTTCGAAATCTTCACGCTGAACCGGCAACAGTTTAGCCAGGGCCTTCTTGCGCTCAGCTTCCGTCCGGGCCAGAATCATGTCGCGCATGTGTCCGATGCGGTCTTCGGCAAAGAACATATGCTCGGTGCGGCACAGGCCAATGCCTTCCGCGCCAAAGCTGCGAGCAGCAATCGCATCGCGCGGAATATCCGCGTTGGCGCGAACACCCAGCTTGCGGAATGGCTCAGACCACTTCAACAATGTTTGCAGGTCCGGATCGTTCGGCTTAGCGGGTACGGTGCCAAGCTGACCTTTAATTACGCGTCCGGTGATGCCATCGATGGAGATCCAGTCGCCCTCTTTGAGTATGAGATCGCCAATGCGCATCTGCTTCTTCTTCTCATCCACTTCAATTTCGCCCGCTCCCACGATGCAGCACTTGCCCATGCCGCGCGTAACAACGGCAGCGTGGCTCGTCATACCGCCGCGCGATGTCAAAATTCCGGCAGCCACTTCCATACCGTGAATGTCTTCCGGCGTTGTCTCGCCGCGCACCAGAATCACCGGATTTCTATGTGTTCCTGTACCGGCGGCTGTCACAGCATCATTCGCCGTGAAAACAATCCGCCCCACGGCGGCTCCCGGCGATGCCGGCAGGCCTTTGGCGATTACCTCCACGGCGCCACCCTTTTCGTCGAGACTGGGAACCAGGAAGTCATAAAGCTGGTTTGGCTCCACGCGGAAAATCGCTTCTTCCGGCTTGATCAATCCTTCCTTCACCATGTCCAGGGCCACGCGGACAGCGGCGCGTCCGGTGCGCTTGCCGTTGCGGGTCTGCAACATGTACAACCGGCCTTCCTGGATGGTGAACTCGAAATCCTGCATGTCACGATAATGATTTTCCAGCCGCGTCGTAATGTCGCGCAGCTGGTCATAAACCTGCGGCATCAGCTTGTGCAATTCCAGAATGTGCACCGGCGTACGCACGCCGGAAACCACGTCCTCGCCCTGCGCGTTCATCAGGAACTCGCCGTAAAATTCTTTGTCGCCGTTCGCGGGATTGCGCGTAAAGCCCACGCCGGTTCCGCTGGTCTCTCCCAGGTTGCCAAACACCATGGCCTGAACATTGACGGCCGTTCCCAGATCGTCAGAAATATTGTTGATGCGGCGATACACCTTCGCACGATCGTTGTTCCATGACCGGAAAACCGCATTCCGTGCGCCGATAAGCTGTTCCACCGGGTTCTGCGGAAAATCCTGCTTGGTATGCTTGCGGACCACGTCTTTATATTGCGCAATCACTTCTTTCAGATCGGCCGCGGTCAGGTCGGTATCCATCTTCACGCCGCGCTTGTGCTTCTGCCCGTCAAACACTTCTTCAAATTCGGACTTGGGAATATCCATCACCACGCTGCCGTACATCTGTATCAGGCGGCGATAGGAATCGTAAGCAAAGCGTTCGTTGCCGACCTTGCGCGCCAGCGACTGGACGCTTTCATCGTTCAAGCCCAGGTTGAGGATCGTGTCCATCATGCCGGGCATGGAAAACTTTGCGCCTGACCGCACGCTCACCAGCAGCGGGTTCTCGCCCGCGCCCAGCTTCTGTTTCTGCAACTCTTCCAGGCGAGCCAACGCATCTTTCATCTGCCGTTCCAGAGCGTCCGAAACCTTTGCAGTTTTCATGAACTCGCGGCACGCCGCCGTCTGGATAGTGAAGCCCGGAGGCACAGGCAGCGCGGCATTTGTCATCTCTGCCAGGCCGGCGCCCTTGCCGCCCAGTTCTTCTTTCATTTTGCCGTTGCCTTCGGCCTTGCCTGCGCCAAAAAAGAACACGTATTGAGTTCCCTCGTGCGGTTGGATCGTTGCCTTGGTCTCTGGTTTGGAAAGGGGGATAACGCTCATTTGGCCTGGTCTCCATTGAAAGTGAAAGTTGAAACTGAAAGCCGAAGCTGACTTGTCTGCTTACTGGCTGTTTGTAATCTCTTTATTTTACTAGCCCTACGCGAACCATGCGAGTCTCAGCGCTGTTAAGATTTGAAAAACTACTCCTCGCGATTGCCACTTCACTCCGCTTGCGGATTAATCTCTTCATTTTTCGGCGCACTGTCTCCTCATTTGGGCCATTTTGCTGGCGATTTCATGCGTCTTCGTGCGTGAAAAAGCCGGTAACTCGAACGCGCTACTAAGAAACAAAAGGACTTCTTTCGAATTTTTCTACTGCATTCGGCGGAGGGTACCCCTACCCCCTATGTACACCCAATTCCACCCAAGGTCACCCACTCCACCCAAGACCGGGGCCCCCGACACGCGCGCGGTTTTCGCGTGGTGGGGTGGAAGAATCGGCAGAGGGTCACTCCCCAGCCAAGCTTCTGACCACGAGCTGTTCTCGCGTTCTATGGGGGTACCCGGCCTTTTTCAAGTTTTGCTGCAAACAAAAGCACTTCTTCAACTCGACCCAAGCATGACCCTTGGGTGACCCTTGCGTCACGCTTGGGTGACCCAAGGGTCACCCAATCCCAATCCCAATCCCAGTCAGGCAGAGGGTCGCAACTCCAAAATGCGAAAACCCGGCATGAGCCGGGTCACATCACTCGTGTGGCACAGCCGCCCTCGGCTGTGCGTTTTAACTAGCCCACTCTACCACCATTCCATTTGTTCAGTAAACATTCTGTTGGCTGCTTCGCGCTTCAGCGCGCAGCATGGCGGAGCGCCGTCAAACGGCGCCAACGATAGAAACATTGGCCCTTTGCTATGGATATTTTATCGCTTTATATTCGCCCACGCAAGCTCTTTCGTTGCATGGGATGACCTAGCATTTATTTGGCTTCAGCCGCGAGTTCAGACAAGTCCGCTATGGTGTTGAATGTTTCGAGCAGGTAATTAAGCATTCCCAAACGCTTCGCACGAACATCTGGATCGTCCACCATCACCATTACTGAGTCGAAGAACCTATCGACTGGTTCCCTGACCTTCGCTAATTCCCGAAAAGCCTCGAGATACTTCCGCTGCTTTCTAAGGGGTAAATAAGAGGATGCCAGCCGTTGAAATTCTTTCCAAATTGCAATCTCCGCTTCTGATTGAAATTTCTCTTCCGGTTCAAGCTCCGCAATAGGGAAATCCTTTTCGCGCGCCTGGCGAATGATGTTCTTGACTCTCTTGAATGCGATAAACAAAGGTTCAAATTCGTTTCGAACGCGAATTTCCGCTACCGCCTTAGATCTCTCAACGGCATCGACGACATCATCGCATCCAGCTTCGGTTACTGCATTTACTGTGTCGTAAGTGAATCCCAAAGTATCACGCAAGTAGAATTGCAGCCTTTCTTTGAAGAATCCATGAATCGAGACCCCAATGGAACCAATATATTCTTCTTGTTTGAACTTTTTGCTGGCATCCGTACCTTCGTAGACCTCCCAAGAATTGGCTACCAATGAGCCTAAGGAAACCGGCAACTTGTGGTCGGCGATTGTTTTGACAATGCCGTTGGCTTGGCGACGAAGGGCAAACGGATCTTTAGAACCGGAAGGAATCAGGCCAAGCGCAAACATTCCCGCAATCGAGTCTGCCTTATCAGCAATCGAGAGAACTGCGCCTTCCAGCGTCCGCGGAACTGAGTCTTCCATGGATTCCGGTTTGTACTGGTCGTAGATGGCGTCAGCAACGGGCTGTCGCAGCCCTTGCGCTTTGGCATACAGCCCGCCAACGATTCCCTGCAGCTCTGTAAATTCCTTGACCAGTTCTGTGGTCAGATCCGTCTTTGCCAGCTGCGCCGCCTGCTGCACTGCTTGAACATCCACTGTGAGTCCAGACTCCGTCAGCAAGTCGCATATCTTCCCTGCCAGCGTACCCATGCGCTCCGCCTTGTCTTGATAACTGCCCAAGTCTTTTTGGAAAGTCACGGCCCAGAGCATCTCCACGCGGTTCACCAGCGGAGTCTTCTGATCTGTATCCCAGAAAAATCTTGCATCATTGAACCTTGCCCGGAGCACCCTCTCATTGCCATGCCGAATCAACCCATCAGGATCGCCATCCGTATTTAGCACAGCCAAAAAATGCGGCGCCAGCTTGCCTGAGGCGTCTTCCACAGCAAAATATTTCTGGTGGTCGCGCATCACCGTAACCAGCACTTCTTCCGGCAGCGACAGATAGTCTTTGTCGAAGCTACCCAGAATCGCCGACGGCCACTCCGTCAGATTCACCACGGTCTTCAGCAGCTCCGCATCTTCACGCCAGCGGGCGCCCGGCACGGTGCGCGTGGCCGCGTCCAGCGCTTTTCGAATCTTGTATTCGCGATCGGCACTCAGAGCGATCACATGCGCGCCATTCATGCTTTCAACATATTGCGACGGCGACGCAATGGACACTTGCCCCGGTCCGAGAATGCGATGTCCGCGCGATTGATTGCCCGCCTTGATACCGGCAAATTCCAGCGGAATGACTTCGCCATCGAGCATCGCCACAATCCAACGTACCGGTCTTACGAACCGTTCCGGCTTGCCCGCCCTCCAGTACATATTCTTCGGCCAGTAAATTGCCGATAATTCGATTGGCAATGCCTCAGCCAAGACCTCGGCTGCCCTACGACCTGGCTTTCGAATCTCCGCTCCCAGCCGAGCGCCGGGACTTGCCGTCTTCTGCAATTCAATGAAATGTTCAATGGGAACTCCGGTTTTCTTTGCGAACCCAAGAGCTGCATTGGTCGGCTTTCCATCCTTAAATGCAACGTCGTAACTTGGCCCCATGACTCTCTCGGATGAATCTCGTTGTTTCTCCTGGACATCTTTCATCAGCACAGCAATTCGGCGCGGAGTGGAGAAACCAGTCGATATGTTTGCACCCCCTAAATGTAGAAAGCGACTAACCAGCAACAATTCAACTTTTGCGCGCAATTCTTCTTGTGCCGCGTCAATCATACGTGCGGGAATTTCTTCCGTGCCGATTTCCAGGAGAAAGTCAGCCATCAGGTCGCTCCCCCCTTCTGCTGTTTCGTCGCTTCCGTGCCGACATTCTGCTGCGCGACGTAAGCTTTCGCCAAGCCAACAGCCAACTGACGAATGCGCGCGATCACACCGACACGTTCCGTTACCGAGATGGCGCCTCGGGCATCGAGGAGATTGAAGAGATGGGAGCACTTCAGGCAAAGCTCATACGCGGCCAACAGGGGGAAGCGCTCGCTCTCTGAGCGGTCCATCTGAACATCTGCACTTCGTGTATTGAGTCTGTGCTGTTCTTCGAAGAAATCCTCTTCATTCTTCCGAACTGCCCAATATTGTCCTATGAGCGCCTGACACTCACTTTCATACATCTCCAAGTGCTTCCACATTTTTCCAATGTCGGCCTTTTCAAAGTTGTAAACCGACATCTGCAGCTCTTCCTGGTAGCGCACGTCGCGATACTTTACTTCCCTTCCACTTTGTGGGTCGCGCGCCCAGACGATGTCATAAATACTATCGACATCCTGAAGAAATGCCGCGATCCGCTCCAGGCCGTACGTCAGCTCGGCACAGATGGGATCAAGATCAATCCCGCCGCACTGTTGGAAGTAGGTGAACTGCGTGATCTCCAGGCCGTCGAGCATGACCTGCCAGCCAACACCCGCCGCGCCTAATGTTGGAGATTCCCAGTTGTCTTCTTCAAATTTGATGTCGTGTTTGCGTAGGTCTATGCCCAAAGCATCGAGTGATTGAAAGTAAAGCACCTGAACGTCATCCGGAGGCGGCTTCAAAATCACCTGAAGCTGCATGTGCTTATAAAGACGGTTGGGATTGTCGCCGTAACGCCCATCAGCCGGCCGGCGTGAAGGCTGCACGTAAGCCACCTTGTACGGCTTCGGCCCC
>DATCAX010000693.1:0-3151 GCA_036512375.1 Candidatus Angelobacter sp.
AGGTCGTCTTAATAGCCGTCTCGGGCTAACTCCCGCTCCCGCTCAAGCCGCCGATCTTCAAGCAGCATGTCCGAGCCCGAGGGAAATCCTGCAGTGCATCCGCGCATCTCTTTGATCCGGCGCAGCTTCGCAGTCAGGGAATCTGGCTCCAGAATCACCCGCGTCCCTTCCAGACGAACACCAACCCTGGTCCCCGCTTCAATCCCCAGCTCTTCGCGGATAGATGCCGGAATGACCAACTGTCCTTTGCTGCTAACGGTTGCGTAGATCTGCTCCATGGCTTACATCATACCACGAGTAAGCCAATAATAAAAAGTAAGATATTCTTCCAAAGTAAGATATATTTCAAGAATCTTACTTTTAACAGCCGTCTTACTGCACCGTCCCCTGCGGCCTCAGCCGGCGTAAATCCAGCGCGCATTCCACTGCATTCTGCGCATGCAGCCGCAGATTGTCTGACGCTGCCCACAGCCACAGCCGCGATGTTTCGGCCGAATTCCGCGTCATCTGCTCCGGCCGCATCCGCACTAGCACGTCGTTCTGTCCGGTCGCGGCCAGGTTCGATGGCGAATCTGTGTCTTCAAGCACCAAGTCAACATGCTCGCCGCTTAAAGCCTCTTCGAGCGCCACAATCTCCACTGGCCGCTCTAGGTCCACGACAATTGAGAAGGTGAGTCCGTGGAACACCGGCGCATGCACCACCTGCAAGGCGAGCGCCGGCCAGCGTCCCGCCGACAGCGCGTCATAGTGGCGGCGAATCCGAGCCTCCGCGGCAACCAGATTGACCGTGGAGCTCTCGCCCATTCCGCCCAACAGGTTGTAGGCCGCCTGCGCATCGTAAATCGCCCGCGGCAACCCCTGAAAGCTCAGCAGGCTCACTGTCTGCTGATGTAACTCGTCCATGGCACCGCGTCCAAAATCGCTGGCTGGTTCCAGAACAGTGGCCGCGGCAAACCGCACCGGCGCAGCCAGTTGCACACGATCCAGCAGCAATCCCAGCGTGACAGCCGCCGGGTGCGCCGGAACCACCGCCGGCGTAAACAGGTCCACCGTTGCCGCCTCGGAACCCAGCCACGGAGCGCGCACCAGCACCCCAGCCTCCTGGTCGAGCGCGCCACTCAGATCCAGAACCGTGGACCCGGAGCGCAGCGCCTCGCGCCAGTGCTTCCTGGTCAGCGTCTCGGTGCCGCATAGAAAAGTAAAGTCCACGCGATCGAAGGCATCCGGGCCGATGGGCTGGATGAAGGTAACCTCGTCGCCCACCTGGTCCAGCTGTCCTTTCGCATCTTCTTCATCCAGCAGCACAAAGGTAGCCGCCGCCAGTGGCGACTCCGAAATGACGTCCTTCAGCTCCCGGCCCAAAAGGCTGGAAGCTCCGGCAATAGCAATCTTGTACACAGGCATCCTTCAGTTGTTAGGAATATTACTGGAATCTCGGCGAGTCTCGTTCCGCAACGTCTGCGTCCAGGGGGGCATCGATCACGTCAGCAGGCCTTCTCCGCCGCCGCGACCACCCGTACGCCGCCCGCGCCCAGATGCCGGAGAACATATATGTGAGCCCAATCAGGAACATCATCACGTTCGAGTACCGCAGCACGACATACATGAAGATCGCCACCGGCACCAGCACCTGGAACGGGTGGCTGCGGGAGAAGTTGATCTCCTTGCCCGACCAGAACCGCCACGTGCTCACCATCAGGAATCCGGCCAGCGCCACCATCATCAGCCACGGAACCGCGATCCACCAAATAGCCACGGGAATGCCGTAGCAGAGATGGATGGTTGCCGCCAGCAATCCCGCTGCCGCCGGAATTGGCATCCCCACAAAATACTTTCGTCCCGGCCGCCCCGGATTTCTTGGCTGCGCATCGTGCGAGATGTTGAAGCGCGCCAGCCGCGACGCTCCGCTCAACAGGAATAGGAAACAGATGAATGCGCCGGCCTGCATCAGGTGCTGCCGCAACTGGGGATTGATTGAATTGGGCAGAAAATGGAATCCCCACACAAACGCCAGCAGGCTGGGCGCCACGCCGAACGTAATCACGTCGGCCAGCGAATCCAGTTCCTTGCCGAAGTCGCTGCAGGTGTTGGTCATGCGCGCGATGCGTCCATCCAACGCATCGAACGGAATGGCAAACAGGATGGCGATCGCCGCCCAATCAAGATGCGATTGCGCGTTGCCTATACCGGTCATCGCTTCAATCGTTTGCAGGATCGACCAATACCCAGCCCCGATGTTCACCGAGGTAAACAGCGAAGGCAGCAGATACATGCCGCGGTGAAAGCGCGCCTTCCGGGCTCTGACCCGGGCCGGATCATTGAATGAGTCGTGGAGATTCAAAGGCTCTCCTCGCCGATTTGATCCGGAAACACTCTCGAGCTCGTCGTAATTTTGGATGCCGGCTCAACCAATGCCCCAACCGTCTCCGGCATTGCCGCCAGCACGCTCGATCCTCCCTTTACCCGCTCGCCCACCTTGACCCGTAGCGCAGCTTCGGCGGGAATGACCACGTCCACCCTCGAGCCGAACTTGATGAGTCCGACACGCTGGCCGCGCTTCAACGTCTCGCCTTCGGCGTGGTCGAAAACGATGCGGCGCGCCAGCAGCCCGGCAATCTGCTTGAATGTGACCTCGAAGCCCTCGCCACTCACGGTTACAACGTTCTGCTCGTTGCGCTCCGCCGAAGCAGGATTCATGGCGTTCAGATACTGGCCTTTTTGATAGCGCACACGGCTCAACTTCCCGCCGATTGGCGAGCGGTTCACGTGTACGTCAAATACGCTGAGGAAGATGCTGATCCGCTGGCGCGGACCCTGGGGAGTATTGATCGCGGCCGTCTCGGTGACCAAGCCGTCTCCCGGCGAGACAATCAAGCCCTCGCCCCCGGGGACCGTCCGGTGGGGATCGCGGAAAAACCACAGAAAAAAAGCTGCCAGCAGCACCGGCGCAATGCCCCACGCCCAACTGCCCGTGAACCAAGCCAGCGCCACCGCCACTGCCATCAGGCTCAAACCGTAGATGTAACCGTCACGAACCATAGTCCTGAACGATTATACGGTTATCCGCCGTCCATGCCGCAGACATCAGGCATAGTGCCCAATTTCACCGTTCGCTTGGGGCGCACAACACCGCCGGCCGCATGGCCCTGGC
>DATCAX010000694.1:0-3609 GCA_036512375.1 Candidatus Angelobacter sp.
CGCTTTTCGAAAAGCCAGAGCCAGCGCCGCAGCACCCCGCGACCAACGCCATCAAAGCAAATATTGACGGCGGCGCGCGCGGTAATCCCGGCCCTTCCGCTTACGGTGTGGTGGTGCGCGATGCAAAGGGCGAGATCATCGCTGAGCTCTCCGATTACCTGGGCATACAGACGAACAATTACGCGGAATATTCCGGGCTGCTGGCCGCGCTTGATTTTGCCGTGCGGGAAAAACATCCGTCGCTTAAGGTGCTGAGTGACTCTGAGCTTCTGGTCCGTCAGATGCAAGGCCGTTACAAAGTAAAGAGTCCGGGATTGATTGATCTCTATGATCGTGCGCGTGCGCTGGTACGCAAGCTTGAGCACTTTTCTATTGACCATGTGTTGCGGCAGTACAACAAAGATGCGGACGCCTTGGTCAATCAGGTCCTGGATAGTCGGAGCAGAGGAGCGCGATGATGGTGAACACGCGGCAGATTTTTTCCAGCGGAACAAAATGGGAGCCTGTGGTTGGCTACTCGCGCGCCGTGCGCGTTGGGAATATGATTCACGTCTCCGGCACCACAGCCACCGACGGCAGCGGCAACGTCGTGGGAGTAGGCGACGCTTACGGACAAGCAGTGCAGACGCTCAAGAACATTCAGTCTGTTCTGGAGCGCGCCGGCGCCAGCATGAAAGACGTGGTACGCACGCGCATGTACGTGATCAACATTTCTGCCGATTGGGAAAAAGTGGGCCGCGCCCATGGCGAGTTTTTCAGCGACATTCGTCCGGCGACCAGCATGGTTGAGGTATCAAAGTTGATTTCGCCAGAGATGCTGGTAGAGATTGAGGCGGAAGCGATCGTCGGATAATGAATCGTTCCCGCAGTGCGCCCGGCGAACTGCCCGCAACAGGCGCCGGAAGTCTTTGGCTCGCAATGCTCATTTATAGGTGTGGAGCGAAGCGGCAAAAACAAAAGCTAAGGCCAGCCGTTGCAGGCTGGCCTGTGATGAAAAATTTTTCTGCCGTAGCAGAAAGCTATTTCTTGGGAGCGATTACGTCTTTTACGGCCTTGGCAACGCGGAACTTTACCACGGTCTTGGCCGCGATTTTAATGGGTTCACCGGTTTGCGGATTGCGTCCCATACGCGCTTTCCGGTTGGACTTTACCAGGCGTCCCAGGCCAGGAATCACGAACACACCGTTCTTTTTGGTTTCCTTGATTGCGGTCTCCGCCAGCGTTTCCAGGAACGTTGCCGCAGTCTTGTTGTTCGTTTCCAGTTTCTCCGCCATGTGACGGACAAGTTGGGTCTTTGTCATGCCTGATGCCATCTTTCCTCCTTGAAATGTGAGCACTTGCGTCGGAATATGAGCACGTTTTGCCGCACTCATTGGGTATATTACATCAGCAAAGGGTCGATGCAAGCATTTTCGCCTGATTTTATGCGGCTTTTTCTAAGGTCACTGTGGAAAACAGGCATAAACAGTGGCGATTTTCGCTCCCACGGGCTCAGCGTCTATAAAAACTCAGGACTGCATCGCCCTGCAGCAGTGTACGATACCGCCGCAATGAACCAAATTCATTTCCTGGATCAAAGTGCTTGTCGTGTTCCGCGATCACCTGGCTTTCCGGCTTCAGCAATTGTGACTGCGATAGAAATCCCAGCACCTGTTCATAATCGCCCATCTTGCGGTATGGCGGATCAAGGAAGATGAAGTCGCACGACACGGCCTGGGAATCCAGCATGCGTAGCGCGACCGCAGCATCGCGTTCAATCACGTCTGTTCCCTCGTCAATCACCAGGGTCTGCAAATTTTTGCGGATGGTCCGCGCTGCCGCGCTCACAGACTCAACAAAGTAGACGCGGCGGGCGCCCCGGCTGAGCGCTTCAATGCCGACTGCACCGCTCCCGGCAAACAGATCAAGCCAGACGGAATCCACAACCAGCGGCGCCACTACGTTGAACAGCGTTTCCCGCAGCCGGTCAGAGGTTGGCCGGGTTTGCATACCAGGCGGGGCTTCCAGCCGCCGGCTTTTATATTTTCCCGCGATCACGCGCATGGGCCAGCACTCCACTGTCTGACATCTAATCTACCGTATAGAATCAGAGGCTGACTGGAGCCCGTTCAGATTTGCACTGACTGAAGGAACCGACAGCGATCCCGGCGAGTCGTCTCCTTTCGGTGCGAAGGCTGGCTGGAGAACGCGAGCTACGTAAGCGGTTCGGAGAGCAGCGACCAAGGAAAAATGAGAAACTGGTCAGTATTCACGGCGAGATTCGGCGGAACAGAAGTCCGCATTCACCTCACTTTTGTGGTCCTGCTGCTCTTCCTGCTGCTGGTTGAGATCAACCGCAGCGGCCCGCGGGTGGTGACTCGCGTCTTCATTATTACTGGTCTTATCCTCCTATCGGCGCTGTTGCATGAATTCGCCCATACATTGGTTTCAGCGCGCCAGGGATTTCCCATCAAAGGATTTGTGCTGCTGCCCATCGGCGGGCTCTCCATGGGCGATCCTTCAGTGCAGGGAGAAAGCGCCCGCAATCTGCGCAAGGAAATACTAATCGCCCTGGCCGGACCGCTGGTGAATGCTGTCCTGGCCGGCGCAACAGGCGCCGCTTTGCTGGTGATGGGACAAGCGGGCACGCTTCGGCTCGCGCCGCTGGTTACACCGGCAAACCTCGTGACAAGTTTTTTCTGGATCAATGCCTGCCTCTGCGTTGTAAATCTTCTGCCAGCCTTTCCGCTCGACGGCGGGCGGATCCTGCGCGCCGTTCTGGCTCGGCGCATGGAGTTCCGTCAGGCCACGCGCCGGGCAGTAAGTCTGGGCCACATTTTTGCCGGGCTACTCATGCTGGCCGGGGCCGCGCTCAACATCCAGTGGCTGATGCTGGTGGGTTTCTTCATTTTCATCGCTGCACAGATGGAAGAGCGCACCGTCATGTTCCAGACTGTGGTCGATGGCGTACAGATGGAAGACATCATGCTGACGGAATTTTCCATTCTCTCCCCGGCAGACACGTTGGAAGATGCGTTAAGCAAGGCTATCCATTGCCTGCAAGACGATTTTCCCGTGGTGAGAGGCGGAGACCTGGTGGGCGTGATTACACGCCAGACAATTGTGGATCGGCTGCGTTCCGAAGGGAATGGATACGTTCAGAGCGCAATGAGCAAGGCATTTGAGATCGCTTCACGAACGGAATCGCTCGGTTCTGCTTTCCGCAAGCTCACGTCCCGCGGGCTCAGCTTGATTCCCGTCGTCGACCAGGAGCGCCTGGTCGGAATCGTGACGTTGCAACACTTGATGCACAGCATGGGCTTGCTGGCTGAGTCACGCAGGCTGAGAAGACAGATGGAAGAGCAGCAGTAAGAAACCGCCTGCATTCAGCCCATCAGCATTGCTAGTGGTACACTTCTCGGTTTCACCTCACCACCTGGAGACTGCCCGTGAAGAGGTACTTCCTTTCTGTTTTTCTGATGACGTGCGCCTGTGCCGCCGCTGCTGCGCAAGAGCTGACCATTCAATCCATCTATGCCCCCAATGGGCTGACCGGGCGCGCGCCGGACACGATCAAGTGGAGCCCTGACGGTAAGAAAGTCTCCTATTTTCTGCATCAGGAGCAGGGCG
>DATCAX010000695.1:0-5571 GCA_036512375.1 Candidatus Angelobacter sp.
TTGAGCATCCGCTGCGCTCACCGAAAGATATAAACGCGCTGGTTACCGACCGCGCTGCCGAACTTGGCTACGTGGCTGAATCAGTCCGCCGAGTGGTCAAGCATTTTGGCGACAAGCTGCCGGTCATCGGATTTTGCGGCGCGCCTTTCACGCTGGCCAGCTACATGATTGAAGGTGGCGGTTCGCGCAATTACATCCATACAAAAAAAATGATGTATACCGAACCCGCTGCGTGGCAGATGCTGATGCGCAAGCTGGTTGAAGTGCTGGCCGCCTATGCCGCTGAGCAGGTCACCGCCGGCGCTGACGCACTCCAGATTTTTGATAGCTGGGTGGGCTGCCTGAGTGTGGAAGATTATCGCCAGTACGTCCTGCCCTTCTCGACAGATCTGGTGCAGCGTCTCAAGAAGACCGGCGTTCCCGTCATTTATTTCGGCACGGACACGGCAACCCTGCTTCCCACCATGAAAGAAACCGGCGCCCAGGTGATGGGCGTTGACTGGCGCTTCCCGCTCGATCAGGCGTGGAGTAGCTTGAAGTTCCAGGGCGCGGTGCAGGGGAATCTTGATCCCGTGATGCTCTTTGCCGGGCAGAAAGAACTGCGCGCGCGCACGGATGCCATTCTGCGGCAGGCTGCGGGCCGTCCCGGACACATCTTTAATTTAGGGCATGGAATTTTGCCGGAAACGCCGGTGGAAAATGTTCGCGCGCTGGTGGATTTTGTTAGAGAATTAAGCCCATCATATTCCGTTGGAGCGGTCCCATGAGCTGTATGAAATGAGCAGTTCAAAATCAGCCATCCTGCTTCTTGCCCACGGCAGCCCTGAGTCGTCCGCTGATATTCCTGAATTCATGAAACACATTACGGGCGGCCGGGACGTGCCGGAAGCGGTGATGAAAGAAGTGACGTACCGCTATTCGCTCATCGGCAAATCTCCGTTGACCGAAATTACACTGCGTCAGGCGGAAGCCCTGCAAACCAGGCTCGGTCTTCCCGTATACGTCGGCATGCGCAACTGGAAGCCGTTCATCAGTGACGCTGTGCGGCAGATCGTTTCCACGGGCATTGAAAAAGTGGTGGCCATCTGCCTGGCGCCGCAAAATTCTTCTACCAGTGTGGGGCTTTACAGCAAGGTGCTTGCCGACGAGCGCAAGCCCGGTGTGGCCGTGACATTTGTGGAATCATGGCATGACCATCCGCTGCTGATCCAGGCTTTTGCGGAACGGCTGGAACCCGTCTGGCGCCAGGCCAGCGCGGAAATCGGCAGTCCGGCGCCAATCATCTTTACTGCGCACAGTGTGCCCATGCGCACCGTTCAAACCGGCGATCCTTATGAGAAGCAGGCCAAAGAAACCGCGCAACTGGTAGCCCGCCAGATCGCGGGACTCACCCCGGAGTTACAGCATTTTGCTTTTCAAAGCCAGGGGATGACCGGCGGCCCGTGGCTGGGCCCGACCGTGGAAAGTGCCATGCTCGAGCAAAAGAGGCGGGGACACAGGGGCGTGGTGATCGCCCCGGTCGGCTTTGTGTGCGATCACGTAGATGTGCTCTACGATATCGATATAGGCTTCCGCGAGTTCGCCCACGAACATCAACTCAAAATGTGGCGGCCTGAGTCGCTGAATACTTCAGCCACGTTCGTGGCGGCGCTGGCCAAACTGGCGTCAACGCGGATGGCGCTGGCCTCGGGGATTGTCTCGCTGGCATGAAGAGAATCGCCATCATCGGCGGCGGCATCGCCGGACTGACCGCGGCTTTCTATCTGGAGAAAGCGCGACGCGCCGGCGCGGACCTGCAATGGGTGTTGTTTGAAAAATCTGACCGTCTTGGCGGCGTCATCCAGACAGAGCGGCATGACGGCTTCGTGATTGAAGCGGGCCCTGATTCCTTCCTTAGCGTTAAGCTCGACGCCTCGCAGCTTTGCCAGGAACTGGGCATCGGCGATCAACTGATCACCTCGAATGACGCCACCCGCAAAACTTATATCCTGGTCAAAGGGAAGCTCGTACCCATCCCACAAGGCTTGGAATTCATGGTGCCGACGCGCGTTTGGCCCATGGCTACCACGCCGCTTTTTTCCCTCAAGACAAAACTGCGCATGGTCGGGGAACTGCTTGCCTCGGCTCGAAAAGATGCCGGCGACGAATCCGTAGGCGATTTTGTGCGCCGCCATTTTGGCCAGGAGATGGTCGATCGTGTGGCCGAGCCACTGCTAGCCGGCGTTTACGGCGGCAATGCTGAGCGTCTAAGCATTCGCGCCGTGCTGCCGCGCTTTGCTGAGATGGAGCGCAAGCATGGCAGCCTGGTTCGCGCGACGTTACGAGCGAAGGCAGTCGCCCGCCCTGGAGCCAGGCCTCAACCTTTGTTCACGTCATTGAAGAACGGCATGCAGCAGATGGTGGAGGCACTGGCGGCTGCTCTGCCGCAATCCACGATTCGCTTGCGACAGCAAAATGTGACGCTGCGCCAGGCGAACGCTGACTGGCAGGTTGAGAGCTCTGGCTTGAACGAGCGATTCCAGGCGGTGCTAATGGCAGTGCCTGCGCCCGCGGCCGCGGGACTTTTGCGGCAGTTCCACCCTTCGTTGATCGAAGGGCTTGCCGGAATCGAGTACACATCAACGGCGGCAGTTGCGCTGGCTTATGATCGAGCCGAACTGCCTCCGGGACACGGCTTTTTGGTGCCGCGATCAGAAGGCCGCAAGTTGATGGCCTGCACCTTCGTTCACAAAAAGTTTTCCCACCGCGCGCCCAGCGATATGAAGCTGGTGCGCTGCTTCTTTTCCAGTTCGCGCATGCCTGACCTGCTTACACACAGCGACGAGGCCTTGCAGCAGTTCGCGCGCCAGGAACTGAAAGATATTTTGGGGCTGACGTCCGAGCCCAGATTCGTGCAAACGTTTCGCTGGGACCGTGCCATGGCGCAATATGAAATCGGTCATCTGGACCGCGTGGCTGAAATGGAAAAGATCATTGCAGCCATGCCGGGCTTTCATATCATCGGAAATTCTTTTCACGGAATCGGCGTGCCGGACTGCATCAAGTCTGCACGCCTTGCGGTGGAGCAGGTTACTTCCGGCGTTTCGCAGCCCGCAACGGTTTAGTTTTGGCCGCTTTCTTTGCGGCTTTCGCGGGAGCCTTGGTGCTTACCGTTTGGCTCAAAGCAGCCTGGGTCTTCTTGGGCAGCTTCGCCAGAACCAGCTGATACGAATCCCGGATCAGCTCTTTGATTTCAGGCGAGCGTAGCGCATCGATTTCAGTCATCGCCACCCAGTGATTGTGCGCCATATAGGGTGCCGGAATGATGCCCTCACTTTCCACCAGCTCGGCAAACTTCTCCGGCGTGCATTTGAAGGCTATCTTCGTTGGGCTCATGCCGGGCTCAAGGTTGGCGACGCAAAACATCTTTCCGGCGATACGAAACAGAAGATTATGTTCCCACTTCACGTCTTCCGTGGCATGCGGAAGCGACAGACAGAAAGCGCGTACCCAGTCAATATAAGAGGCCATCGGGAAAATACTACGGTGCAAAGGTCACGCAGGGCAATCGAACCCAGAAGCGAATGGTGGGTACATTTTGAATTTTCCGTCCTTTGTTTTCTAATAAAGATCGTCATCTCAAGCCGCGTTTTTGCGACGGCGCGCAGTCTTCTGCGCCGGAGTAGCGGCGAGAGACCTTTGTTTTACTGGATTCGTAAGCAGCAAAGCACAAGCTCCTTCAGGGCTGCTCGCCCGCTCTGCCCGTTCACGCCAAAAGCGGGCGTGAACGGGGACCCGAAAGCGCGGACTCGCTTACGCTCTTCAGGATGACGTGCGGTTAAAAGAGACATTATTCTTCGGGTAAGATCAGCGTCGCACTATTGCTAGAGAGCCAGACTGAGCAGGGCGTGGGCGATTACCGCGTCTTCCGTGGCGCCAAAGGCCGTACGCAGATCCAGAAGCACGCGGCCGTCTTCCACGCGCGTAACAATCGGCGGATCATTGTGCCGGAGCCGCGTGGCCAGTTCGTCGGCGCTTAGTGACTCCGCAGTTACAGCCAGCAGAAAAGTGGGCAGGGAAGAGGTAGGCGCGGAACCGCCTCCCACCAGCGATTCACCAGCGATGATCGCGGTCTTCAAATGCGCGGCCCCGCTGAGTTGCGCTTGTACCGCTTCGGCCCGGGCGCGAATGTCCGCCGCCGCAAGGCGCATCATGCGGGCGAATGGAATTGCATCGTGGTTCTGGCGAATGTATTCCATCAGCGTGCCTTCCAGCGCCGAGTAGGTCAGTTTGTCCACGCGCAGTGCGCGAAAGAGAGGGTTCGACCGTACGCGTTTGATCAGATCTTCACGCCCACTGAGCAGGCCGGCCTGCGGGCCGCCCAGCATTTTGTCACCGCTGTAAGTGATCAGATCGGCCCCGGCGCGGAGGCTCTCCATCACGCCGCTTTCGTTCACGCCCAGCGCGCGCAACGGAATCATCGCGCCGCCCCCCAGGTCTTCCATCACCGGGATGCCGTGCTTGCGTCCCAGCGCTGCCAGCTCTTCCAAAGACGGCTGCTCGGTGAAACCAATGATGGCAAAGTTGGAACGATGCACGCGTAGTAGCAGGCGCGTCTTGTCGGTGATGGCGCTTTCGTAGTCGGCCAGCCGCGTGCGATTCGTGGTTCCAACTTCGCGCAGCACCGCCCCCGACTTGGCCATCACGTCCGGCACGCGGAATGATCCGCCGATTTCCACCAGCTCGCCGCGCGAGACAATGACCTCACCGCCTTCGGCCAGCGTATTCAACGCCAGCATGACAGCGGCTGCGCAATTGTTGACCACGACCGTCCGAATGCCGCTGACGCCATCCTGATTAAGCAGCCTGGAAAACAGGCGCTCCACGTGGACGTCGCGTTTGCCGCGCTCGCCGGCGGCGATATCAAATTCCAGATTGGAGTAGCCGCCTGCGACCTCAATGATGCGCCTGATCGCCGCATCCGCCAGTGGCGCGCGTCCAAGATTTGTGTGCAGTATTACACCGGTGGCGTTGATGACGGGCTTGAGGGAAAATTCCATGGCGATGCTCAGGTGACGGGCAACAGCTTGGGGCAAGTGCGAAACGGCGAGTCCCACAGCCTGTTGGGTTGCCAACGTGCCTGCGCTGATCTCATCGCGTACGCTTGACAGCACGACGCGGACGGACTCGGTGACTGCGGGCTGGCCTTCGCGGGCCAGCAGCTCAGTAAGCGCACTGCTCTTGAGCAACTCGTCTACTGAAGGGAGGAGGCGGTAGAGATCGGATTTGGAGGCGATGGTCATTTTTTTCTTGTACCGGGACAAGCGAGGGAACCCGATTGCCGAAGCTATCTTCGTACTACCTCTGCGCACATTTTCGCAAATCCTATCCCACTTCCACCAGCCCATACCTTCTCTGCCAGTGCTGGCGAAGATGCTGCATCACACGCTGACGGTCTTCTATGGTGACTTCCAGATCTTTTTCTTCCACCAACTTAGCCGCTTCCACTTTGGCCAGCTCCAGCAGGTTGCGGTCGCGCAAAATGTTGGCGATGCGCAGGCCGGGCATGCCCGCCTGCTTGGTACCGAAGAA
>DATCAX010000696.1:0-13882 GCA_036512375.1 Candidatus Angelobacter sp.
CAGGCGAAGATTGTCCGCGGCGGCCCAGAGCCAGAAACCGTTTTCATGCACCACGTCACGCCGCACGGCGACCATGATTTCGTCCTTGCCGGCGACGCTTACGTTGCTGGGAGAATCATCCGGCGCGCGCGCAATCTGTACATGCTCGCCAGCAAGACTGCGGGCGAAATCACCGACGGCCATGGGACGATCCAGTTCGAGGTAAATGGAAAACGTATGCGCGTGAAAAACCGGCGCCTGCACCAGCATCATGGCCGGCATCGGCGCATGGACGCCCAGCAGTTTGCGCAGGTGCGCGGCGATGCGGCGTTCTGTGGACTCCAATGAACGGGTAGAGCTTCGGCCATAACGATCCAGCATGTTGAACGCAACTTGCGAGTCAAAAACGGCCGTTGGCATTTGCTGGAATGAGAGAAGATTGATGGTCTGCTCGTGAAGTTCGTCCATGCCCTGGCGACCCAGTTCAGAGACCGGCTCAAAAATTGTGGCAATACTGTTGCGGATGGAGCCCGCTTTTTTTGCGCGCAACAGCAGCAGCGCCAGCACCACCGCCGCCGGATGAGCAGTGACAATCGAGCTCGATTCCAATGTGAACTGCGTGTGCTCGCCCAGTTCGCGCTCCACCCACGGCGCGCTTACAGGGACGCCCGGCTCATTTTCAAGCGCATATGACATGTCGACAATCGCGCTGCCGGCTTCGCGCGCCAGCTTCCATTTCTTGCGCGTGAATTGTTCTTCTGAAGCGAAGAAGGTAAAGTCCGTCTGCGCCAGCTCGTCGCGTCCCACGGGCAGCACCACCGCTACTTCATCCTGGACGCGCTCCAGCTGCCCCAATGACGCATCGTCATCGAGCAGTTTGATTTCCATGGCAGGGAAGTTGCGTTCTTCCAACACGTCCTTGAGTTCCTTGCCTTTGAGGGAAGCAGCGCCAACAATCGCGACGCGGAAGAGGTTCTGTGTCTCAGTTTTCATCTGGATTCGGGAGCTTCATTATAAGCTGGCTTGGATTCCGGTGGGCGGCGCCGAAAGACGTAGGCCAATCTTGTGACCACTCCGCTTATCATGTAGCTCATTCCAATGATAAACAGCATATATCTGTGAAAAGACACCAGCAGAAACAGGAACCCACAAATCAGCACCAGGGTCTGGAACGGGCGTCGATTGCGCAGGTTCAGGTCTTTAAAGCTGTAAAACCGCCAGGTACTCACCATCAGAAATCCTACGACGATCAGCAAGGCAAACCACAGCGGCGCCAATTGCGGCCATAAAATTGGCTCGCCTTCCACCAGGTGGATGGTCGCAGCTACCACGCCTGCGCCCGCGGGGATTGGCAACCCTACAAAATACTTGCGCCCTGGCCGCCCAGGGTTTGACGGTTGCGGATTTAGCTGAATATTAAACCGTGCCAGCCGGCTGGCTCCTGCGACAAGAAAAATGAACGTGGCTATCAGCCCCAGCTGCACCATCTTGTCATGGACTGCAGGGAAGCCGTGGTCGGGCAGCAGGCTGAATCCCCACATCCACGCCAGTAGTGCCGGCGCCACGCCGAAAGTAATCACGTCCGCTAGCGAATCAAACTCGCGGCCAAAGTCGCTGGTGGTGTTGGTCATGCGGGCAATGCGGCCGTCAAGTCCATCGGCCACCACAGCCACGCCAATCGCCAGCGCCGCGTGATCAAAATGCCAGAAGTCCTGCCGCGTTCCTAGAACCGTCTGGCTCAGCGCGTAATAGCCTGCGCCGATATTTGCGGCAGTAAACAGCGAAGGCAGAATGTACAAACCTTTACGCATTCGCCGTTTTTCAGCCGGCGGAAGCTGGTCTTCCCATCGCCGCATGGGTGAGGGCATTTTCATCGGAAGGCACCCGTATTCTCACGCCTGGGCGAAGGCGGTGTTATCTGTGAAGCGCTCACCTTCGCCAGAATGCTCGATCCTCCCTGTACCCGATCGCCAGGCTTTACGCTGATTTCCGCCGGCTGCGGAAAAATCACGTCTGTGCGCGAACCAAACTTGATCAGGCCTACGCGTTGTCCGCGGAGAAGCTTTTCACCCGGCTTGTGATTGAATATGATGCGTCGCGCCAGCAAGCCGGCAATCTGTTTAAAAACTACGGTCATTCCCTCGCCTTCCACAGTCACAATGTTCTGCTCATTGTCGTCGGCGGAGGTTGCAGCCATGGCGTTGCCAAAGTGGCCTTTTTTGTACACCGCGCTTTTGATCACGCCAGTGATGGGAGACCGGTTCACGTGGACGTCAAATACGTTTAAAAAAATGCTGATACGCGTGCAGGGCACCCCGTTCAGTTGCGTGGAGGAAACGTCGGTCACCTTTCCGTCCGCGGGTGACACCACCAGGCCGTCGCCAGCAGGGATGATGCGTTCCGGATCGCGGAAAAACCACAGGAAGAAAGCACCCAGCAGCAGGGGTACAGCAACAAGGATGTATGAGTGGGTGAGCCAGCCAATCGCGGCGGCAACCACAGCCATTCCCAGGGCGTAATAGATCCCGTCACGAACCATCCCTTCGATTATAGCGATTTAACGCGCAGGAACGGACCTAGTTCTTTACCTGAGCTGTCGACCCCGGTGGTTCGCGCTGCGCTCGTGTCCTGGCGGGTTTCAGGTCTCATCAAACTTTGTTTCCACCATTGAAATGGACGAACGAAGCACACAATAGGATTAAGCTTATAGGGCAAGCCGATTCAAGGGGGCACGGAGCTCAGAAGCCAGAAGAGGATCAAACTGACCACCTCTACCATTGCCGACGCAGCCAAGACAACGCCACGTGCCTCTCCGGCGGCTTCTCCGCCCGCGGCTACCAAGAACAAGTTCTTTACGTCAACCACCGTGATTGCAATTGTTGCTGCACTGGGAATCGCGGCATATCTGGTCACGCGATATCTCCTGCTTCTGCCCTTTCATCAGTGCCGCTGGATGCTTATCGCCGTATTGGTCGTAGGCGGCTCGCCCCTGGTGATCGACTTGACCCGTAAGGCCTTTGCAGGCAACTTTGGCTCTGACCTGCTGGCGGGAATCTCCATCGTCACGTCGGTGATCCTGGGTGAATATCTGGCTGGCTCCATCGTCGTATTGATGTTGTCCGGGGGCACGGCGCTGGAAGAATATGCGACACGACGAGCCTCTTCGGTGTTGAGCGCGCTGGCAAAAAGAATGCCGCGCATCGCTCATCGCAAGCTGGGCGAGCAGCTAGTGGACGTGGATGTGTCCCAGATCCAAATGGGTGAGCGGCTGGTGGTTTTTCCCCATGAGATATGCCCAGCTGATGGCGTGGTGGTGGAAGGCCGTGGCTCCATGGATGAGGCTTACCTCACGGGCGAACCCTTTTTGATACAAAAGGTGCCCGGTGCAAGCGTGCTTTCGGGAGCGCTGAACGGCGAAACCGTTCTCACGATCTCGGTCTCAAGCTTGCCAGCCGACTCTCGCTACGCCAAGATCATGCACGTGATGCAGATGGCGGAAGCTAATCGGCCGCAAATGCGCCGCATCGCTGACCGCTTGGGGTCGTGGTACACACTGGTCGCTCTGGCCGTGGCTGCGGTGGGATGGATTCTTGGTGCCGATCCCACGCGCTTCCTCGCCGTGCTGGTGATTGCAACGCCTTGCCCCTTGCTGCTGGCCATTCCTATCGCGATTATTGGCGCGGTGTCCGTGGCAGCGAGCCGCGGCATTATCATCAAGGACCCGGGAATGCTGGAGCGCATCGGCACCTGCCGCACCCTTATCTTCGATAAGACCGGGACGCTCACGTACGGTCGGCCAGCGTTAACGGATGTAATCTGCGCGCCTGGCGAAACTCGAGAGTGCATCTTGCAAATGGCCGCCAGCCTGGAGCAGTACTCCAAGCACCCTCTGGCCCTCACCATTGCTCAGGCCGCGCAGCAGGAAGAAATTTCCCTTGCGCCCGTCTCAGAGATCAGCGAGAAGCCGGGCGAGGGACTGAAGGGAACCATTGACGGCCGCCAGGTCCTGATCACCGGACGGAAAAAGGTGTTGACGCTGGGCGATGCGATTGCCTCCCAGCTTCCACCCACCTCGGCGGGCATGGAGTGCATCCTGCTGGTCGAGGGCCGCTATGCAGCCACTCTTCAATTCCGCGACGCGCCCCGCAAGGAGAGCCGGTCGTTTATTACCCATCTTGGGCCGCGCCACCACGTCAATCGCGTGCTGCTGCTTTCGGGCGATCGCGAAGCGGAAGTCCGATACCTGGCAGGCGAGGTGGGGATTTCTGAGATCCGTGCCAGCCAAAGTCCGGAAGACAAGGTAGCAGTGGTTACCGCCGAGTCAAAGCTGGCCAAGACCATGTTTGTGGGCGATGGCATTAACGACGCTCCGGCGATGCAGGCTGCCACCGTGGGCGTGGCTTTTGGCCAAAACAGCGACATTACCGCCGAAGCCGCCGATGCAGTTGTGCTTGAGGCCTCTCTCAGCAAAGTTGACGAACTGATCCACATCGGACGGCGCATGCGCAGGATCGCGCTGCAAAGCGCCGTGGGCGGCATGGCCATCAGCCTAATCGGCATGCTGTTCGCCGCCGCCGGCTATCTGCCTCCCGTGGCCGGTGCGGTGATGCAGGAAGTGATCGATGTGGCCGCCGTTCTCAACGCCTTGCGCGTGGTATTCCCAGCCAAGGAACTGAGCAACGACAGCGTCGGCAGATAACGATGGCTCTACCCGCCTCAACGATCGCAGGGAAGGTGGTATCCAGCAGCTAAAATATTGATTCCATTGGCAATAATACGGCAGAAAAGGATTGGAAAGCCAAAGAAATTAAAGTTTTTTTTGGCCTCTCTTATATTTTGGGGGCCGCTTCTGACTCTACTAGTTAACGAGGCATGTTCATCCGTCAGAACTGCTGACAAATTAAAGGGGCACGGACCCGGAAGCCGTGCCCCTTTTAATTTTTTACCGTTTGTTACTCCCACCAACCGAACCCCTCTTTTCGAGAAACGCCAGCGCCGTTCATCAGTTGTAGCGGACAGTCCTGCGTCAAAAAAACCGACACAGCGGCTTCGCGGCCGGCCCTTGCTCCTTGGTCTGAGCTTTTGCGCAAATCTGCGGCAGACTCCTCGCATTTGCGGCGCAAATAACAAACCTCCCCTAACGGATCATTGGTCCGTTCAAGGAGAGGCTGAAGATCAGGGCCTGGGTTGACGCAACTAAAGTCTGACGCGACCTGAAGTCGAGCCAACTCTACGGTTAAGCTACCTGCTCATGCGAGCGCTGATATTCCTGCTCGATCATTTGCATCTGGTCTTTTAACCGAAGTTTAACCTTCTTGATGCGCACTTCTTCCAGTTTTTCATCTTCCGTCAGGTATCTTTTCTCGATGAGGGAGTGAAGACGCTGGCAGTGTTGAGTGTGTTCCTGGGCCAGCCTACGAAACTCTTCGTGACTGGCGAGAAGCTGTTCGCGAACGGAATCCACCATTCTTGAAGAACCTCCTGCGTGTTCTTTCATCGAACGTTAACACAGGGGCAGGGCTGGTTCAATCAAAAAGGCCCTCATTTATGGAAATTTAAATTTCAGGATCAAGGCATCCTCGGCCGGGTTTTGGTAGTACATTTTTCTGCGGCCCACCTCGATAAACGCCCACTTCTCATAAAGAGACCGGGCTGCCCGGTTGGACTCCCGCACTTCAAGAAAAACGCTCTTTCCGCCTCCACTGCGGACCTGATCCAGCAGCTCGCCCACCAGCCGTGATCCCAGCCCGCAACGCCGTGCCGCGCCGGTAACCGCAATGTTTTCAATCTCCCACTCATCATCCAGCGTCCGGCCGACGATGAACCCGACCACACTTCCATCCTGCTCCACTACCAGCGCAGTCCGAGGTTGAGTTTGGTCTAGATCTAGCGCTGAATCGGAAAGAAACAGCTTCTGGTATTCAGACTGATTCCACTGCGCCGCCGTTGCCGAGTGGGATGCGATTTCCACAAGGCGGGGAAGATCGGCAGGCTCCGCCGGACGCACGCGGACGGCGCTCACGCGGATCTTGCCCCAGCAACACTGACCCTGCCCATGTTTGCGCTAACAATGCCTACTCGAATCACGTTCGCGCGATTCATGTTCAGCGGTTTCCTTTGAAAAAGATCTCAGCATCAGATCGCCTCAGATAGTTGGCGTCCAGCGCTTCCACGGAGACCGTGTCACCGGCGAGCAATTTGCGGGCGCCGATCCGCGCAATCACTTCACTGCCGGGCGGCGTCACCACCACGACGGCCGAGTGCGAACTCGCAGCCAGTTCGGCCAGGGCGGCGTCACTGGTAATTACGGACGCAGGATTTTCGGCCTGTAGTGCGGTAAGAAAGTTTTGCTGCGTGAGCAATTCCTCGCACCGCATGAGCAATGCGTGATTGGAGTTTTCCGCAGATTGCTGGTCGGAGTTTGCCGACTGCTTTTCATAGAGCCCCAGGAAAACTTCCTTTCGACCGGCGTCCATCACGGCGGCAATCTTTCCCGTGCGGTCCGCCAGCGAGGCGAGCGCTTCCAGCACCGATACAGTTGCGATCGGCTGATGCAACGTTTCCGCCAGGCCCTTGATCGCGCTCAACCCCACGCGCAGGCCGGTGAACGATCCCGGGCCCGAAGCGGCAGCAAATCCGCCGACGTCTTTCACGCCGTAGCCATGTTTTTTCAGCAGCGCTGCCAGCGTGGGAATCAACTGCGCGGAAAATGTCCCGCCCGCAATCGCAGCCGACTCAATCACGCGGAATGTTCCAGCGTTCGATTCGGCTAGCGTGATGCCGCCGGCTTGGCCCGATGTGTCGATGGCGAGGATGAGCATTGTGTTTTTTTCTGCAATCCCGAGCTTCGCGAGAGATCACTTATAGTGAGAATAAACTACCAGGTTGGAATAGGCCTGAGAATGCAATGGCGTTATCGTCCAATTACGTTGAATCTATAGGGGCCGTTCGCTGAGCATGCGTCGCTTCTCATGGCTTAAAGGGCAGGTGTATTCGCGGCGCTTACCATCGATACCGCGGCGGACCACTGCATCTCAATTTCGGTCTGGGTATCTGCACCATGGTCCCCGCAAGACCAATCGACTATCTTCACCGCTCCGGAAGAAGCATCGCGTAACGCCTGCCACTCGCGTCTCTGCAAGTAGAGCGGCTTGGAGGGATTCGACGTAGTGCCGAATGCATGCAACCGTCGATTCTTCGTAGACAAACCAACCACGACTCCCAGGCTCTTGCGACAAGGAACTGCTTCTGTTTGTAAATAGAACTCGGTTTTATTGGCATCATGGTCAAAGTCCCTGAATTGCATGACATGAACCGTCGGTCGCCGCCTGACAACGTTCGGAAAGTCCTCGCGCTCAGATAGCTTGAAATCTCGGTTTTCATCTTCAGGCCAGCGCTGTACAACTGCCGTCTTCTGCTCTTTGAACAGAGGAGTCAAATGTAACCGATCGATCTCAGTTCCGTTGCGCAACCGCACGAGGAACAGGTCGCCTGCTTCGCCATAAGCAAAGCCCCAGCAAGGACAGGTGAGTGCGCCACCGCTGTCATTTGCTCCGCAGTAGGGTTTGGGATTCGCGCTCCACTGCAGGCGCCAGGTCTCCAGCGCCCCGCTTACCGTGAGCTGCTGTTCTTCTCGAATCTTCGGAGTCGGATATTCCGAGATCTTGTTTGCCTTCCAATTCTCAGATTGGATGATTACAACCAAGCCCAAAAGAGCTGAGACGCAGACTGAGAGAATCGTTGGATTCATGACAAGTTAGGATACCTTATGCAAATAGCCAATCACCGCTCATCTGGTTGGTGCTGAACTGACGGCGTCCTCTTGGAGCAAAACCCTCTTCCACGGTGTCCAAACATCGTACGGCCCAGATGGTGGCCGATGCTTCACCGGAGGATCATGACCCATGCTTGTCTCTTACGTTGCCAGTTCCATGTTTGTAAAAACGCCCATCGCTGCGATCATGCTGCTGCAATCCGGCGGCAATGCGCAACGCTTTAGCTTGTGGGAAATGTGGCTGCATATGCAGTGGCCGGCCCGCAGCATCGCCGTCATCCTGCTGGGAATGTCGGCCTGGTCGATTGGCGTGATGATCGACCGCTGGCTGGCCTTTCAGTCGGCGCGCAAGCAGTCGCGGGAATTTGCTCCGATCGTTGCCGGTGCATTGCGCGAAGGCAAACTCGATGAAGCTATCCGCGTGGCCGAACGCAACAAGAAAAGCCATCTCGCCAAAGTCGTGAACGCGGGCTTGCAGGAATTTCGCGTGCATGAGCTATCTGAGGAAATTCCGGGCGACAAGATTGAGGCCAGCCAACGGGCTCTGGATCGGGCTTCGGCCATTGTGCATGCTGAACTGGAGCGCGGCCTGAGCGGGCTGGCTACCATCGGTTCGACCGCGCCGTTCGTAGGGTTGCTAGGGACCGTGATCGGCATCATCGACGCCTTCCGCGAAATTCAGGGACAGAATGCTACCGGCGTGAGTGCCGTCGCCGGAGGAATTTCTGAGGCGCTGGTGACGACGGCGCTGGGCCTGACCGTCGCCATTCCGGCGGTGATGATGTTCAACTACTTCACCACCAAGATCCGGGCCTTCGACGTGGAGATGGACAACTCTTCCAGCGAACTGGTGGATTATTTTCTGAAGCGCGCCGTTGTCGTTAAGCGGTAGTTATCGGCGCGTTGATAAACGACGGAAAACAGCATGGCCATTGTCTTACGTAACGAAGGCTCAAAAATCAATTCCAACATTAACGTAACTCCGATGGTGGACGTGATGCTGGTTTTGCTGATTATCTTCATGGTGATCACGCCCATGTTGCACCCCGGCGTGCCGATCAATATGGCCACAGCCGCAAACCCGATCGCAATGTCTGACGCCGACAAGGCGGATTCGCTCATCCTGTCAGTCATGCGCGATGGAAAAATGTTTTTAGGCAGCGAGAGCGTGACCAGCGAGTCATTGACACAGAAAGTCCGTGATACGGTGGTCAACCGCGTCAACAAAACTGTTTACGTTCGAGCCGACGCACGCGCCAGATATGGGCTTCTTGTCGAGGCAGTGGACGATCTCCGCTCGGCGGGAGTTGATCAGTTGGGTTTGCTTACGGAGCAGAAAAGTTTTATCCCGAGCAGAGCGAGGGAGCGCTATAGCAGGAATTAGGTTCTGATGCCGCGAAAGCGTCTGCCTGATCTCTATCGAACAAAACGTGTGATCTGCTCCTCGACGCCAACGCGTCGATAGGGTTCCCTCGCTCCGCTCGGGATAAAGAAAAAGCTAGACCCCTTCCGGCACGTCCTGCACCAGCTCCAGCAGCACGCCGCCGGTGCTCGATGGATGGACAAAAACATAAAGGTGTCCGCCGGCGCCGATCTTGATTTCCTCCGACACAAAGCGCGTGCCTGTCTTCTTGAGTTGCTCCGCGGCCTGCGTGAGATCAGGAACGTGGATGGCGACGTGGTGCAGCCCCTCGCCGCGCTTCTCGATGAACTTGGCGATCACCGAATCTGGGCTCGTGGCCTCCAGCAGCTCAATGCGGCTCTGGCCCAGCGGAATCATCGCCACCTTTACCTTCTCATGGGGCACGGTTTCTTCACTCACGACTTCCAGCCCAAGCTGTTCATAAAACTTGCGCGCCTGCGCCAGCGACTTTACCGCGATTCCGAGATGGTCAATGGTGTGGGACATAGATGGGGACTCCTCTGTTCGCTGATGCGGGTACTTGGTACTTGGGTTTGCGAATTGCCAACTACCAACTACCAATTACCCCTTGAAAACTGCCGGTTTCTCCGTAACGCTAAACTCTCCCACAATCTCTTCCACCAGCGAATACGGATCACGTTTGTGCTCAGCGATTTCGGCGGCCAGGCGCGCGATCTCTTCTTCCGGCAGGCGCTCGTTCAACAGCCGCTCCAGCAGCCCGTCTCGCAGCATTTCGATCAGCCGCTCACGCCAGCTTGAGATCTTTTTCTTTAGCAACAAATCTTTCTGCTGCAGGAACTGCTCATAGTTCACGATTGCCGCCGCGAGTTCAGGAATGCCTTTGCCGTCAGTTGCCACGGTCTTGACGATCGGCGGTGTCCATTTGTCGGAGCGGATGGCCAGCGACTGCATGGACCGTATCTCGCGCTCCACGCGCTCGGCGCCTTCGCGGTCACTCTTGTTGATGACAAAAATATCCGCAATTTCCATGATGCCGGCCTTGATGGTCTGCACGTCGTCGCCCATGCCGGGAACTAAAATCACGACCGTGACGTCTGCCAGTCGCACGATATCGATTTCATCCTGTCCCACGCCCACGGTTTCAATCAGCACCACGTCTTTGCCCGCAGCGTCGAGCACCGTAGCGGCATCGGTCGTGGCGCGGGCGAGCCCGCCCAGATTGCCGCGTGTGGCCATGCTGCGAATGTAAATTCCCGGATCAGCATGGTGGGCCTGCATGCGGATGCGGTCGCCCAGAATCGCGCCTCCGGTGTATGGACTTGTCGGATCGACGGCAATGATGCCGATCGTCCGCTCTTGTTTGCGATATTCGCGGGCGAGCTGGTCGACCAGCGTACTTTTGCCCGCTCCGGGAGCGCCGGTAAGGCCGATCACGCGGGCGCGTCCGGTGAAGTTAAAGATGGCTTTCAGCAGCTCGCGTGCTTCGGGGCGGTTATCTTCAATGGTGCTGATGGCGCGGGCCAACGCACGCACGTCGCCGGCGCGTATACGGTCGACCCAATGTTGGAGGTTGGTTGACATTCTTATGTCGCTCCGCACGTTCCGTGCTGCGCTCCGGCCTGCGGTGCGCGGAGTTGTCGCTCAACTAAAATTTTACGGTACGACTAAAGTCATATCCTGTTACGTGAGGTTCGGTGAAGATATTCGTACTTTCAAGCAAGATCAATCCTTCAGCAGTTGGCGCGCGATTACCAGCCGCTGGATCTCGCTGGTGCCTTCGCCGATAGTGCAGAGTTTCACGTCGCGATAAAACTTTTCCGCCGGATAGTCTTTTATGAACCCATAGCCGCCGTGAATTTGCACGCACTCATTGGCGCACCGCACCGCTACCTCGCCGGTATAAAGCTTGGCCATCGACGATTCCTGCGTGGTCTTCATGCCCGCGTCTTTCATGGCGGCGGCGCGCATGGTCAGCAGGCGCCCAGCGTCAATTTCCGTTGCCATGTCCGCCAGTTTCCATTGTATGGCCTGAAATTCGCTGATGGCCTTGCCGAACTGCCGGCGCTGCTTGGAATACTTAAGCGCGGCTTCATACGCGCCCTGCGCCATGCCCAGTCCAAGCGCGGCAATGGAGATGCGGCCGCCGTCGAGCACTCGCATGGAATCCACGAATCCCTGGTCTTCCACACCAACCAAAGCTTCTTCCGGAACGTGACAGTCTTCGAAGATCAGTTCAGACGTATCGCTGGCGCGCAGGCCCAGCTTGTTTTCTTTTTTGCCGGGACGAAAACCCTTGGTGCCTTTCTCGACGATAAACGCCGAGAGCCCGTGTGTGTGCGCCGTTCTGTCCGTGACCGCAATCACCACGGCAACGTCAGCATAGTGGCCGTTGGTGATAAAAGTCTTGGTGCCATTGAGCACCCATCCGCCTTTTTTGCCTTTACGCACGGCGCTCATGCGGGCGCCACCCGCGTCGGACCCCGACCCAGGTTCCGTCAATCCCCACGCGCCCAGCCACTCACCGGTGGCCAGTTTGGGAATATATTTCTTCCGCTGCTCTTCATTGCCGGCAAGATAGATATGGTTGGAGCAGAGCGAGTTGTGCGCGGCCACAATGATGCCCACCGATCCATCCACGCGTGACAGTTCCTCAATGGCGATCACGTATTCAACGTAGCCCAGGCCCGCGCCACCGTATTCAGCGGGAAAGATCATGCCCAGAACGCCCATGCGGCCCAGTTCCTTGATCGTTTCCATGGGGAAGTGGTTGGCTTCATCCCACTTCATCACGTTGGGAAGGATTTCGCGCTCGGCAAACTCACGCAGCGATTTTTTGAGCTGTAGTTGTTCGTCAGTAAGTTGGAAGTCCATCTTCTCCTCTTGTCGCTTCGCTCCAAACCGCTCTTGCATTCCGGTTTAAGCGGTGGGCTCGCTGCCTTTGTGCAACTGCGGGTCGGCGCGCAAGTCGGCCGCCCCGCTTAATCCTCATGCCAAGGTTGCCGCGCCACATGCTTTGATGCCTTCGGGCAAACCGATGATTATTTCACAAGCAGAGCGCGTGCGGTAATGGGAACCAAGGTTCCCACGTAGACCATATTTTCGGGGACGGCATCAATGGCTCAATATTAAGGACAATTTAGGAGATATCATCCGTCAACGGCAAATCGATGGCATACCGCGAACCAGAGAACTGCATCCAAAGAATTCTGATGAACCGCTTAAACAAACAGTCCTTATATATTGTCCTAGTTTGCACAGCACTTTTTTGCGGGCCGAACCGCGCATGGGCGCAAGCCCCTGACGCCCAGTTGCCGAACGCTCCCTCACCGTCTGGATCATCCAGGCCCGGCGACGCCGCGTCGGAGCGCGAAGTCACGTGGAAGAGCCTGCCCAAAGACTTTCTTCACGATCAAAAAGGCATCTGGCTGTTCCCGCTGCAACTGGCAAAAGGGCATTACTGGCTGCCCACTCTGGCCGTTGTGGGCGGAACTGCCGGGCTCATCTACTCTGATCCACATACCATGCCGTACTTCCAGCGCCATTCTGGTCGCCTGGACGACCTGAATGATACGTTTGACACCCAGATCACCACGGCGGAAATAATAGCGGTTCCCGCAACTCTCATGTTCTCCGGATATATGCGTCACGACCAATATCAGGTGGGCACTGCCCTGCTAGCCGGAGAGGCTTACGCCGACAGCGCCATTGTGGACCTTGCCGTGAAGGCGATTAGCCGCAGAAAACGGCCTACCGATGTTCCGCCCGGAGCCGCGTTTAACGACACATTCTTTGCCGGCAGCAAATCGCCTTTTAAAGGCAGTGCTTTCCCGTCCGGTCATGCCGCAGGAGCTTTTTCAGTGGCCACGGTGATCGCAAGCCGGTATCACAACCATCGCTGGGTGCCGTGGGTGATGTACGGAATGGCAGGCGCCATCAGCTTTTCTCGCGTGACGTCATTGGCGCATTTCCCGTCTGACATATTTCTTGGCGGAGCGCTTGGCTATACGATCGCGCGCTTTGAAGTGCTAAAGCCGAGATGAGCTTCTGGACTCTGGCGGCGGAATAATCACAGCATTCCGATCGCCTTCCAATATCCTGCGGCCAACACTAGAGCCGCTAGTGCAGTCAAGCCATAGACCGTCGCCAGCCGAGCGCGCTGGCCGGCCGTGAACGCCTGCCCTTCAGTGATGTTTTCGCCCATCGCCACCCATATGTTTTGGTAAGACGCCCAGAACGGCACCGACGTAATAAGGATGGCGGCCATGGTCACCAGCGGCATGATTCCGGCGTGGGCGGCAACTTCTACCACCGGCAAAAACACCATGGGAATGGCCAGCATGCCGGAGGGATCAAGAAAGCGCGCCAGGTACATCACCAGTCCCACAACAAGAAGGAACAGCACGGGAGTTCCCACCAGGTGTGTGACTGAGGGCAGGACCAGGCCGGCGAGCCAGTCCGTGACTTTGTATTCCTGCACCACGCTGGCCAGGCTGAAGACGCCTCCCATAAAGAGGACGAGCGGCCACGAAATTCCTGTGCCAATATCTTTATCGCGCACAATGCCGCAGAGCGCGAAGACGGCAAGCCCGAACATGCCAATAAGGAATGATGGATAGTGGTGATAACGGTCAGTGGCCCAGAAAGCGATGGAGCCCAGCACAACGGCGGCGGTGATCATTTCATTGCGCGTGATTTTGCCCAGCGCGCTGAGGCGTTCGCGTCCAAAGTTGGATGCAACGTTGAGC
>DATCAX010000697.1:0-15400 GCA_036512375.1 Candidatus Angelobacter sp.
CTTACTTCGCAACTTACTTCGCAACCAACGTCGTCAATTGCACCGGCTGTTTTTGTGCGCCGTTGCCCTGACCTTCTATCGACATCAGGCGAACTTCCCGGGTGATTGAGAGTTGCTCGTCACGCGGCATGAGATCGTACGCGATAGCATCTCCGTCACGATCTTTATCTCTGTGACGATGGTGAGGGGCCACGGCAGGAACCACATTTACCGTGATGCGCAGGTTAGCCTGCGCGGCGCTGCCTGGTGCCCGCGCGCTTTGAGCGGTTGAAGGCAGGCTCAAGAAGAATGCGGCGACCAAGAATGTGCCCAAACCGGCGCTCAAAGTCTTGAGGAACAGCATGCGGGGGGAAGTACAAATGTACATACGAATTATCTATCCTTCCACTCTGATTGCTATCGGCGGAACGGCGTTGTGTCTTGAGCAAAAAAACCTGGGTTCGGAAACGGAAACAGGGCCGGTAGAGCAAAACTGGGATGAGGGCAACAATCATAACCAAATCAACGAGGGAGCGTCATTCGCTTTGGCGGATTTTTCAGTCAAAGCGCGGGATTTCGAAATCTGGTGAGGCATATTTTTCACTTCTTGATTCCAATTAGGGAACTATTCAGGGAACTTTGGGGCGTCCGCGAGCGTTCTAATGTGTGTTCGATTCCGAACAGCCCGTTGCGTTAGCGAACACCAGAAGAGTTGCCGTGATGGCACGAATCGATCAGTTAGGGTATTGTTGTCATGCAGTTACAGTGAGTGTCACTTCGGCACAAAACGTGCGATTCCTTTTCCAGTGCCGCGAATTTGAGGCACTGCCAAGCGGAAATCTTTCGGCGACCGGCGCCGCTGCCCTCTGATAAGGAGTTGGGTATGCGTGAACTGAGGAAAGCAGGCTTAGCCCTCTGCGTAGGAATAGTTCTGTTGATTCTTACCGCTTTTGGCCCTAAGCGCAGCACTACGGTATCCGGTGGCGGCGAAACGGAAGCCATTGCCCGCCACGTTGCCATGCTAAGGTCCGGTAAGGCGCAGCAGAAAGCCGCAGCCGCATACTGGCTGGGGCAACAGAAATCGGCTGCCGCAGGAGCCGTTGATCTTCTTCTGGAGTTCCTGGGTGACGCTACTGAAGTCAACGCAAAACAGTACCGCCAGCGACCGCTGGATAAAATGACGCTGGGCGAGGAAGTGGCTGCCGCCCTGGTCAACATTGGACATCCCGCCATTGAACCGCTGATTCGAGTTTTGAAAAGTTCACCACAGGCAGAGGCGCGGAAGAATGCCGCCTGGGCCCTGGGTGCGCTGCACGATACCGGCGCTACCGGCAACGAGATATAGCGCAAGCCCTCTTCAAGAACGCGAGGACGAAGAAGCCATGGGTGTGCCAAATCGCGGGCTGAATTACTATCTTCACGAGCTGTGAACAGCGCTCTGGATTTAACAGGCTCCGCTCGCGAAAATTCGAACCTTTCGTGAAGTACTGCGAATGATTTCTGGTAAATCTATGGGAACTTTACTCCAAGACCTTCAATACGCCCTGCGCCTGCTACGCAAGAGTCCTGCTTTTACCGCGGTTGCGGTCTTGACGCTGGCGCTGGGCATCGGCGCAAACACTGCCATCTTCAGTCTGGTGAACGCTGTCATGCTCAAGATGTTACCGGTCAAGGACCCAGGACAGCTTGTGGTGGTGGGCGATCCCACGGATGTGCACAGCCGCCACATGGGCGATCCCACGGTCGTTTCATTTTCTTATCCCCTCTATCGCGATATTAATCAGGGCAACAGTGTCTTTAGCGGAATGCTGGCTTCCGGCGAGGCACACCGGCTGCGCGTGACCGGTGACTCCGTTGGCGAAATTGCCGACAATGCGACAGGCGTATTGGTAAGCGGCAATTACTTCTCTGTGCTGGGCGTGAATGCGCTTTACGGACGGGTAATCACGCCGGAAGACGATTCAGCTCCGGGCGCCAATCCTGTAGCCGTGATGAGTTACGGATTCTGGAAAAATAAGTTAGGCGAGAACCCCAACATGGTCGGCCAAACCGTGCGCATCAACAACTATCCGTTCACTGTCATCGGCGTGGCGCCACCGGGATTCTATGGCGACACGGTAGGCGATGCGCAAGATTTCTGGCTCCCGGTGACAATGCAAGAACAGGTCATCGCCGGGCGGAAATGGCTGGCTACATATGCCGCGACATGGCTTCACGTGATCGGCCGACTGAAGCCGGGAGTCAGCGTAGAAAAAGCCGCGGCGAATGTGAATCTTGTGGTTCAGCAATTGGTGAGCGGGCCGCTGAAAGCAAAACTCAGTAAAGACGACATCGACAATCTGAAGGCGGGAAAAGTTCAGGTGAGCGCCGGTGGAGGCGGTTTCTCTGACTTGCGGGGCGATTTTCAACAACCCCTCTTGTTGCTGATGATCATTGTCGCGCTGGTATTGGTGATCGCATGCGTGAACGTAGCCAACCTGCTGTTGGCGCGCGCGGCAGCACGCCAGAAAGAATTTGCAATCAGAGTGGCTATTGGAGCAGAGCCCGGGCGCGTTGTCCGACAGCTTTTGACGGAAAGTATTTTCCTGGCTTTTGCCGGTGGAACGCTGGGACTGCTGCTGGCACAGTGGGGAACCGGCGCTTTGTTGAAGCTGAGCGGAAATAACGACCTGGAAGCCTCTCCAGATCTACGGGTATTTCTGTTCACTGCGGCAGTGTGCCTGCTTACCGGGATACTCTTTGGCCTGATACCCGCGCTGCGTTCGCGCGGAGTGGCCGTGGCGCTGACGCTCAAATCTGGTTCGCAAAATGGAAACAGCGCGCATGCCGGCTGGAACTGGGGAAAAATGCTGGTGACGGGCCAGGTGGCGCTGTCACTACTGGTGCTGTTTGTTGCCGGACTTCTGGTGCATAGCCTGCAGAATATCCGCAACGTAGATCTTGGCTACAACCGCGAACATCTGCTGCTGGTTTCCACGGACCCGCTGGCCGCAGGCTACAACAAAGCAAAAATCGCGGGCTTTGCCACGGAACTGGCAGACCTAATTGTCAGGATGCCGGGGGTTCGCGCAGTGACCAGCTCAAAGAATGGCTTGTTCAGCGGAAGTGAATCCGGAAACAGCATCAAGGTAGAAGGCTATATCTCAAAGAATGACCCGGACATGCAGGCCGCTTACGACGAGGTTTCGCCAAACTATTTCAGCGGCGTGGGCATTCCAATGCTTCTTGGCCGCGATATCAGCGTTCAGGATACGGCAACTTCGCCCAGAGTGGCCGTGATCAATGAAACCATGGCGCGTTTCTATTTCGGCCAGATGAATCCGATCGGCAGAAAATTCATCGTTGAAGACCCGGAATCCAAAGGCCCGGTGGAGATCGTAGGCGTGGCGCGTGATGCCCGAGATCATAAACTCAAAGGTAAGCTGGATCGACGTTTCTACATTCCGCTCTCGCAAGGGCTGGCCACGGCGGCTGGCCTCAACTTTGTGATCAGGACGGTCGGCAATCCCGTTGCCGTGGCTGAAGCGGTGCGTAAACAGATCAAGAGCTTTGACGCGAACGTTCCGGTGAATAGTGTTCGCGCGCTGAATGAACTGGCAGAGCGTTCCATTAGCGATCAGATATTGATTGCTCGCCTTTCCAGCGTGTTTGCCGGACTTGCGCTGTTGCTGGCGGCAATTGGGCTGTACGGAATTTTGTCCTACTCCGTGGCGGGGCGGACGCGGGAAATTGGCGTGCGCATGGCTTTGGGAGCGCAGCGAGGAAGCGTATTGTCGATGGTTCTGCGGGAAGCGGGAAAGCTGGTTCTGCTCGGCATACTGATCGGAATACCGGCTGCGATGCTGGCCGGCCAGCTGTTTTCTTCGATGTTGTTTGGCCTGAAGGCGACAGATCCGGTATCGATGATGTTCGTCGTTGGAGTGCTCCTGGTGATCACGCTGCTGGCAAGCTACATTCCGGCCCGTCGGGCGACGAAGGTGGATCCGATGGTAGCGCTGCGCTATGAGTAAACATGGCTGTCCTGGGGCGAATGGTAGCTTTGCCATAGGAATGAGAAAATAAGAAGGTTGCTCCAAGGTTTCGACAAAGGACACATGATTCAACTTCGCAATGTTGAAAAAACTATCAAAAGCCCGGCCGGAACTGTGTGGCTGCTGCGGCGCATCAACGTCGATATAAAGGAAGGCGAGTTTGTCACCATCATGGGCCCTTCCGGCGCGGGGAAGACCACACTGCTGAGCATTGTGGGCATGCTGGATGACGGCTGGGCCGGCGAGTATGTTTTTGCCGAACAGCTGGTGCACAAATTGGACCGCAAGAAACGGGCGGAGCTGAACCGCAAGTATGTGGGTTTTGTGTTCCAGAGCTATCACCTGCTGGACAATCTGACGGTGCAGGAAAATATTGATGTGCCGCTATCTTACCGCGATATTCCACGGGCGCAACGCGCGTCGATGGTGGCGGATATTCTGGATCGCTTCCAGATTGTCGGCAAGAAAGATCTGTATCCCAACCAGCTTTCTGGCGGACAGCAACAGCTTGTTGGCGTAGCGCGCGCGGTGGCGGGAAATCCTAAACTGATTCTGGCCGACGAACCAACCGGCAACCTGCATTCGGGACAGGCCAAAGAGATCATGGAGCTGTTCCGCAAGCTGAACCAGCAGGGAACTACTATCATTCAGGTAACGCACTCTGAATCGAACGCGGCGTTTGGCAACCGCATTATCCAGCTGAAGGATGGATGGGTTGTGGAAGATTCCGCCGTGGTTCCGGGCAGCGCGACGGCCTGAGCGGTTTGACGCGTGTGGAGTTCGAAAGCAGGAGAAGTTTGGTGTCGACTAAAGCGCAGGAATTCGTGAGCACCACAGCGGCCAGGTCTGAGCCTGTGAGGATCCTCATTGCAGACGATCAGGCCGATGTTCGCGAAGCGCTGCGTTTGCTGCTGAAAGCTGAAGGCTTCACCACAGAAACCGTCAGCAGTCCTGCCGCTGCACTGGAAGCGGTGCAGACCAATGAATTCGACATCCTGCTGATGGATCTCAATTACCAAAGGGACACCACATCGGGGCAGGAAGGCATTGACCTGCTTTCTCGCGTACAGCAGGCGGACAGCAAACTTCCCATCGTAGTGATGACGGCGTGGGGCAGCGTGGAGCTGGCGGTTGAGGCCATGCGCCGCGGCGCGCGCGACTTCATCCAGAAGCCCTGGGACAACCATCGCCTGCTCAGCATCATTCGCACGCAGGTGGATTTGTATCGCATCATGCGGCGCGCGGAACGGCTGGAAGCGGAAAACAGTTTGTTACGCGCACAGAATCGTCCAGTATTCATTGCGGAATCCAAGGCCATGGAGCCGCTGCTTACGCTGCTGAGCCGCATTGGGCCAAGCGATGCCAACGTACTGATCACTGGCGAGCACGGCACGGGAAAAGAAGTTGTGGCGCTCACGCTGCATGCGCTTTCCTCGCGCAGCGGACGTCCGATGATTACGGTTAACACCGGCGGCCTGCCGGAAGGGACATTTGAGAGCGAACTGTTTGGCCACGTAAAGGGCGCGTTTACTGACGCGCGCGCCGACCGTGTCGGACGCTTTGAACTGGCGGACCGCGGCACGCTGTTTCTCGACGAAATTGCCAATGTCCCAATGAAGCAGCAGGCCAAACTTCTGCGCGTGCTCGAAACCGGCGAGATGGAGCGCGTCGGTTCTTCCAAGACGCACAAAGTTGATGTGCGCGTAATCTCCGCCACCAACGCTGACCTGAAAGTGGAAAGCGCCGAAGGCCGCTTCCGTCCGGATTTGCTGTTTCGACTAAACACCGTTGAGCTTCCTATCCCGCCGCTGCGTGAACGCAAAGAAGATATTCCGCTGCTGGCGGCCCATTTCCTCAAGCTGTATGCCCAGCGATATCGCAAGCCGGTGAAGGCGTTTGATCCTTCGGCATTGCAGAAGATGCTCGATCACGCATGGCCGGGGAACGTGCGTGAACTGGATCACGCTACGGAGCGTGCGGTTTTGATGAGCACCAGCGATCACATTCAGTCCGCCGATCTTGGCCTGGAAAGCGACAAGGCCGCTTCCAGCCGCATTGAAGACCTCAGCCTGGAAGAAGTTGAGAACCTGCTGATCAAAAAGGCCCTGGCGCGCCATTCAGGTAATATCAGCCATGCGGCGGACGCGCTCGGATTGAGCCGAAGCGCGCTCTATCGCCGCATGCAAAAGTATGGCGTCTGATCCGAAATCTCAACCCGTCCGCAATTTTGCCGCCGTCAAGCCGGACACCCGGATCAAGCTCAATTTCGACACTCGCATTCTTTTGATGACGCTGCTCATCAGCCTGCCCGGCGCTATCGTCGCCGAACTTTTTCTCTGGCTGGGAAATCATTCCATTGAACTCAAATGGACGGTCACGCTGTTCATCGTTCTCGCATGGATGATCGGCAGTTCCATGCTTCACGCCCAGGTCATCCGACCGATGCAAACGCTTTCCAACATGGTGGCTGCGATCCGTGAAGAGGATTTCTCGTTCCGGCTGCGCGGCGGCGGACGCGAAGACTCCCTCGCCGACTTGATCTACGAAATCAATTCGCTGGCTATCCGGCTGCAACAACAGAAAATCAGCGCACTTGAGGCCACCGCTCTGCTCAAAAAAGTCATGATGGAGATCGACGTCGCGGTCTTCACCTTTGACCAGCAACAGCGTCTGCGCATCGTCAATCGCGCCGGTGAGCAACTCATGGGACGCATCGCTCCGCGCATGCTCGGCCTTACCGCGGAAGAAGTTGGGCTAAAAGAATTTCTCCAGTCGCCCGGCCCGCAAACGGTGCAGGTCACGTTTCCCGGCAAGCAAGGCCGCTGGGCCATCAGCCACACTGAATTCCGCGAGAACGGCGTGCCGCACCAACTTCTTATCATCTCCGATCTCAGCCGCGCCCTGCGTGAAGAAGAGCGCCAAGCCTGGCAGCGGCTGATCCGCGTGCTGGGCCATGAGCTGAACAATTCGCTGGCGCCTATCAAGTCCATTGCTGGCACCCTGGGTTCGCTTACTGACCGCGCCGCCTTGCCGGAAGACATTGCTCAGGACATGAAACAAGGCCTCCGCGTGATTGAGAACCGCGTTGAATCTCTCAATCGATTTATGCAGGCTTACACGCGGCTTGCACGCATGCCTGCGCCCACCCGTGCCAGTATCGATATCGGCCCCATGGTGCTGCGGGCAGCTTCGCTTGAGCGCCGCCTGCAGGTCCAGACTCTTGACGGCCCGCCCGTAACCATTGAAGCCGACCCTGACCAGATCGAGCAGGTACTGATCAACCTGATCCGCAACGCCGTCGACGCCTCGCTCGATCCCGCGCTCAAACATCCCGGCACGGTTGAAGTGGGCTGGCGAACCAACGCGCGCAGCGTTGAAGTCTTCATCCGCGACCAGGGCCCCGGCCTGCTCAACAGCGACAATCTTTTTGTCCCATTCTTCACCACCAAGCACGGCGGTAGCGGCATTGGACTCATCCTGAGCCGCCAGATCGCTGAAGCTCACGGCGGCGTCCTCCAACTCGCCAACCGCACTGACCGGACAGGCTGCGAAGCCGTGCTGGCATTGCCAATCACGTATGACGGGACGGCGGGGTAGGGCGCTGGTTTCCGATCACCCGATCTCCCGATCACCCGATCTCTCCTTTCTTGTGTCCTTTGTGGTTAACGGTTTTGTTTTCCCAATTTCGGCAATGACCGTCTTCAACTCAATCACTTCCAGCGGACACTCCTCCCAGTTATGCTCCCAGCACACAATCAAGTCGCAGCCGTTCGGATCGTGCCCATGCTTCAGGAAATTCCTGCTCTCCTGTTCCAGTTCCACTCTCACGCGTTGCAGCTTGTCTCTTCCCACCATACGCAGCGCCTCAATATCCGGAAACGCCGCTTGCACGCGCAATACAAGAAAGCCGAGCCGGTCCGCGATTGCTCCAAACAGAAAGAGCACTCCAAACTCATTCGTCGGCGCAAATACCAGTGCCCCGCACTGTATCGGCGCACCGTACGTGGGCCGGCCCGGCATGGTCTGTGCGAACGGTCCTGCAAACGTTAGCAGGCTGGCCGGCTGTGGTTCGCGCGCATCTTGGACGAGCGCCAGCACATCTTTCCATTCCTCCACCAGCCCACTCCCCTCGGCAAATCTTTTCAGTCCGCCCGGCACAAAGTTCCAGCTCACAAACCTGGTTTTGAGCGGTCTCACGCTGTACTGGCTTAGCGCTCTATATTCCTTCATCGTCGGCAGTTTCTTCAGTTGCCTGGCTACCCGCGCCCAGTCATGGAACAAATTTTCCATTTCCACTTTCCGGGTGCCCGACGTTCTTTCAAGCTTGCATTCGCGCAAAGCTTGTTTAAGCGTCCCAAAGTTCCTGCTCAAATCGCGGCGGCTTACTCCACCGTGGGTCATTAATTCCTCGCGTGTCGGTACGCGCCCCAGATTCGTCGCGCACCTCAAAACGGCTGCAATTACCTCTTCTTTACTCATATTTGTTCTCCATAGAAAGGGTCTGATTTTGTGGCGCTGGCACTCTTGCCGGTGATGAAAGCGTGAATGGGCAGAAGTCATCCCATTAGGCCCCGTCCGCGCGCGGTTTTCGCGCGCAGCTTTTTGGGGTTGCTTTTTCTGGCTAAGAGCTAATGGCTAAGAGCTAAAGGCTGTGCTTTGAACACACTTCGGCCCGCAAGTTGAGGGGCTGTTTTCAAACCACATGAGGCCGCGGTAACTGTGGACCCAACGATGGCCCACAGACTGCAGGGATGCTGGCCTTTCCGGGCGTTTCAAGGGTTTTTCCCGCCGATGCCGCTCTCGGTCTTTCGCTGCGGATTATCGGCGAAATAAATACGGCAGTCAATAGGATTTTCGGCCGATCCCAGCTCAGAAAATGGTACATCTTGACAAACCGCGACCCAGAAACCATTCACTCTTTCGGCGCCGATTTTTCGGCCAGTTGGATCTTGCGGTTCGGAATGAATCGTGGAGCACAGCCGCCCTCGGCTGTGTTTTGAGCGCTGAATGCTGCTTGCCGATCGCTGAATGCCCACCCCAACGGCCTGCCATCCCGAGCCATAGCGCCAAGGCGCGCAGGGGCCCCTGGCACGCGCAGTTTTCGCGTGTTGGGGCAGGCGAGGGACCTGCTCCGCTGCCGCAACGGTGAATTGATACCATTTTCTCCTGAAACGATTTCTCCCTTGCCTTCACTATAAATTCATCGCCACAGTTTTTGGCGATTTGGCTGCAACAGGGTCGGCAAAACCCAACTCAGCCAGTCCGTGGTCCGGCGTTTGATCCGGACCAGCGGCGCAAGAAGGAGAAAGTTATGCTGGGAGATGGAATTCGCAGAAACCTTGCCACAGTCAGCAAAGAAGAGCGCGATCTTTTAATCGACGCCATCAAGCAGTTGAACCAGATTTATTACAGCCCTTCAGGTTCCAGAACAGATTTTCCCGCCGGGCACGTTTCCTACTGGTTCAAACAGGATGAAATTCACCAGAGTTCTCACGTGCATGGCTGTCCAGCCTTTCTGCCGTGGCACCGTGATATGTTGAACCGCTTTGAATTTCTTTTGCAAACCATCCATCCTGAAATCTCGCTCCACTATTGGGATTGGAATCTGGATCCATCCAACATGCCGGACGGCGAGGGCGGCACCATCAATCTGTTTGATTCGGACTTTATGGGGAATGCCGATGGCACCGTCAACGGCGGTGCCGTGGGGCAGCCGCTGTTGGGAGCAGGTTTTTACGATCCTACGGCGGTTAACTATCGCGACGATAATTCTCCCGTCGTCATCAACCGGCCTAATCCTAACGATCCCACGACCTTCAGCTATCCAGATCCCACTGTACCGCCGAACATTCATTACAACCCGGCGGACCCGCCCAAGACTTTGACCAGAAACAAACAAGCTGGAGCACCGCCGGTAGGGGTTGGGGGCAGCGGATGGGCCTCAGATTCCGATTTTATTAACGCCAATACCTGGGAGGACTTCGCCGATCTGATGTATGGAGACGAAATACCTCCATTCACGAGCTCGAATGGCGCTCATGGAGCGGCCCACAGTTATATCGGGGGCAATCTGCGCGATGCGCATCTTTCCTTCCGCGATCCATTTGTGTTCCTGTTGCATGCCAACATCGATCGTCTATGGGCCATGTGGCAGCGCAAGCAAGGCTTTGCGGCACAGCGGCTCGATCCTGCTCAGACTTACAACACGCAGAAAAATACAACTGGCAGCGGTGACGTGGATGCCGGAGATCCGCAATGGGGTATTCTGAGTCCCATGGTGCCATGGGCCGGCTACTCCTCGCAGACGGCCGCGACTGGAATCATCACAAGCCTGCTTCCGATTCGGCCATGGTTTGCGCCTGAAAACGAGCAAAACCTACCGGGAAATTTCAAAAACGCGCGAGATATTTCCGTCGTTCTACCGCCCAGCTATGACACTGCTCCGCACTCCAGCTACATCATCGCCAACCAGGAAATTTTTTCCGGCGCGCAGGCCGCGGTCAACCTGACCTTTGCCAAGGCGATGTATGTGGTCTATGACGGATTTCAACCCCGCGAAGTAGGAACACCTTCAGCCACAAACCCGGCGATTACGTTTTCCATCGGCGGCACTGTGGTCAGCACCATCACGGCATCGAATCCGCAAGTCTTTCTGGAGGATCCCGCTGGAGCGCCCGACGTGCCGCAGCGCGTTTCCGTTCTCTATGACATCGTCTTTGCCAATACCGGCGTTTTTCCCACGGCTCCTGGAGCGCAAACGACGGTTGTGATGAACGTCCAGTTAAACTACACGGTTGGCGGCACCACGGTTGCGGCGACGGACAAGAGCTCAGCATTGCTGTTTCTGGTAAGCCAGCCAAGTCCCTTCATGATGGATATCGAACCCACCATTCTTCCTCCGGGCCCGGCGAATCCTTACTGGCTGAGCGCGGACACGCGTGTGTTTCAAGTCGTGGCAGACGGATCGCACGATGTTGCGGGCGTTCCGCAGCCTGATCCGACGGTCGACCCGAATGCGCCATTTACGTTCATCAAGGCGCTGGTTAATAACTTCAATGGTCTGCCGGATGACATCAATCATCCCTTTTTGACGCAGTTGACCGCCGACGAGACCGGCAGCCAGCTTGAGCTTGCGCCTAAAGTGGGCGGGAAGGCCATCTTCAACTACGCAGTCGCAAAAATCCGGTACAAAGGCAATGTTACGGCGACCAATGTGAGCGCATTCTTCCGCGCGTTCAAGACCATGGTCTCCGCGCTCGATTATGACGGCACTTCTTCCGCCGCTCTTACTGGCAACTATCGCCGTTCCGGAAACACTGCCGGATCGGTGCCTCTACTCGGCCTCCAAAGCAATGAGATTGCATCCATCCCCTTCTTTGCCGCAGGACGAGTCAATACAGCAACGCAATCCATGACCGCGCAGACAGACGACGCGATGAATTCACAGATCAGCTTCGCTGGAACCGGGGACGAAGTGAAGTATTGCGGCGTCTGGCTCGATATCAATGACATCAACAACAATCGGTTCCCGGTAAATCCCGCTGGCGATCCTGGCGGTCCCAACGGGCCGTTTCAGAATCAAAAATTCACCATCCAGCAACTGGTCACCGGTTTGCACTACTGCCTGGTAACGGAGCTTTTCTACTGGCCGCCAGGCACCACCGTCGATCCGATTCCCGGAGGTTCAACCCCCGCATCTAGTGATCGGCTGGCCCAGCGGAATCTGGCCTTCGATCCTTCCGGCAATCCCGGATGGCCGTCCACGCATACCGTCCAGCACACATTTATGCTGAAGCCTTCCACGCAAAATTTCAACAAACCATCCGTTCGCGCGCAAGCCGTTGTGCAATCTTCCGTCGGACCGGACGAACTGATGATTGACTGGGGTAATGTGCCGCGTGCCACCCAGGCCACGCTCTTCTTTCCTGAAGTCACGGCGGATGAGATTCTCTCGCTCTCCGCATTGCGACAACATCCCACTGTGCTCACAAAAGTGGATAACCACACCATCGCAGTCCGCGTGGCCGATCTCACTTTCATTCCGCTGCCCGCGCGTCCTGCAGGTAACCTTGCAGGATTGGTTACGCTCACACTGCCACAGGGCATCCGTGTGGGCCAGACCTTCAAAATGAACGTCCAGCAATACTCAGGAATTTCTTCTGCGCGGCGCGCGCACAAAATGCTGGGTGCTTTCCAGTTCAGTATTCCGGTGCAGAAAGATCCTGATATTTTGCCTCGCGCAAGCCGTAATCTCTCAATCCTGCGCTACATTCAGGAAACCATCCCAACCGGCAACCGGTGGAAGGCAATCTTCGTTCGCTGGCTGGATGGCCTTGCGGCAAAAGTTGCAGGACTGGGAGGCGATCCTACAAAAATCCTGCCATCGCCAACCGGCGGTGATACTGCGCCGGAACATCCTTGCCATCCTGAGCCTTGCGAGGTTCGGCCGCGCGATCTCTGGTGCATGAATATTCCCTGGGATGAATGTGACATTGAGGGTGAAATCGATCTTAAATTGCGTTTTCGCAAGAAGTGCAAGTAACACCTGAACACGGTCGGGAAGCTATGCAGCAAAGAAACTGTTACTGCATGGCTTCTCGTTTTTGGATTAAAGCTACCTGCTAAAATCCCTCCGGTGCAATAACCAACTGCCCCCAGTCCCATTCAAGCCCCGGCGGGTGAAGAGCTTGTCTTTATGGCGCGCGCCAGGGGTTTCCATATCTATGTTTGCCAGCCCGGCGCTGACGGCAAGCCGGCAGTGAGCCTCTCGATGCAGCAAAGAGCCAAACAACGGAAAAGCGCTGAGCAACACGACACCTTCCCAGAATCCTGCCGTCCAAAAACTGGCCGTTCCTGATCTCGGAGCCCTTACCGCAGCTACGCCACCATCCACATCTGGAGAGGATATGCGCCTGCCGTCAGCGGCAAGCCGTGAATCGCAGCGCGTGGGATAATGAATACGGCATCTGCTAAGGAGGTTTTTGCAATGGAACCGAAAAGCGATAACTCAAAAGTCGGCGAACAGCCTTTATCTGAACCGGTGCAGCACATTGCAGGCGCGCACCAGCTGTTGAAGGGCTTGAGCGAGAAGTTTGGGGCAATTCATCCGGAGCTGAATGAGGCAATCACGAAATTAGAGCTTGCTCTGAGCGCTCTTACGGTGAATACCGGCGGAATGTTTTAGCAGCGAGAGCGCCCAGGCTTCGCCTTACCTGGCTTTTTTGGTCGCCTTCGCTGCCGGCTTCGGCTTTTGCTTCAGCTTGTTGAAATCCACCATATAAACGTTCAGCCCAAAAGATGGAGTGATCTTGGTGTATCCGGCCACGAGCTGGTCTTTATAGCGGTCCAGGTAGAAGTCAAACGGATCTTTGGGCGCGGGATCGATCAACACCAGGTCGGTGTCCGTCATCAGTAGCTTTCCAAATTGCAACTTGTTTCCGCGATACGCCATGTAATTCTGTGCCGGGACCTTGATCCACGGATACTTCTTCGGCTCGCCGAAAATCTGAACTATGTTATTGCCTTCCAGATGGATGTCAGTGATCTTGCCGGAAATCTTTGGAGGAGGAAGCAGTTCACCGGGATCAAGAATCAAGTCATCTTTTTCCACCTGCACGCCGCGCACCTTGCCGTTCTTGATCAGGTCAGCAACGTCGATTCCAAACAGGTCCATCAGTCCTTTTACCGGCAGATGCAGCGCCCTGATCTTTTCCGCGTGTAATCGGATCTTGCCGTCGGCAGTGGCGCTGAGCTGGCCTTCCATTTCAAAGCCCAGATCACCCTTCTTATGCAGCTTGCCCTTCACCTTGAGCTTGCCATTTTCAATGGTGACGGAAATATCCTTCAGTGGCGCGTCGCTGGCGGCAAAGACATGAGTATTCAGGACGTTCGCAAGCGATTGCGGGTCCATGGTCATTTCGGCGGCGGTAATTTGCAGCTCAAAAGAATTTTTGTCGTCAAATATGGGGAAATGCCCCGCCGATGTGGGCACCAGGCTGCCGCCAACATTGATCAGGTGAACCGCCACTTGATCGGTAAAGTGATACATCACGTTGTGCATCTGCACCTGGACCGCGCCGCCATCCGGCTGGGAATGAGACGCTTCCTGTGCGCGAGTAACAGAGACGGCAATACTGCAGCCGATCAAGAACAGCAGAGCAATTTTCTTCATTGTGAGTAGGAGTCTGGAATTCACCGTCGGGTTGGTAAGTAAGCTGCTGAATCAGCCGATGAAGCTTGTCCAGGCTCCGATTGATGGTCCGGCAGTGTAAAATTTATTTATATCCAGTGAGGTCCTGAAATGACGCCCAGCGCAACCGCCGCCGAACTGAAATCCTGTCCGCTGTACATCAATGGAAAGGCCGTCATTTCCACTGGCCCAAAAGATATCCAGCACAATCCGGCGACGGGCGAGGCCGTGGCTGAGATTCCGCGCTGTACGCCGGAAGAGATTTCCGCCGCCATTGACGCCGCCCACAAGGCGTTTCCTGCCTGGAGCAAAACGCCGGTAGTGCAGCGCTGCAAGGTATTGTTTAAGTTTCGCGAACTGCTGGAGGCACACTCGCAGGAGCTGGTCAGCCTCATTACGGAAGAGAATGGCAAGACCCGTGACGAAGCCCAGGGATCTTTTGATCGCGGCATTGAATGCATTGAGTTTGCCTGCGGCGCGCCGACTCTGATGATGGGCGATACCGTTGATCGCGTCGGCACTTCCGTGGACAGCTGGTCCACGCGTTATCCTGTGGGCGTATGCGTCGGAATTACGCCATTTAATTTTCCGATCATGGTCCCGCTGTGGATGTTTCCGCTGGCGATTGCCTGCGGCAACACTTTTATCCTGAAGCCCTCTGACAAAGTTCCGCGCACCGCCGTGCGCATGGTTGAGCTGGCACAGGAAGCCGGAATGCCGCCGGGCGTCCTGAACCTGGTGCACGGTGCCAAGAGCACGGTCGACCAGCTCTTGACCGACCCGCGCGTGCGTGCCGTGTCTTTCGTCGGCTCCAGCGCCGTGGCCAAATACATTTATGAAACCTCAGCCAACAACGGTAAGCGCGTGCAGGCGCTGGGCGGCGCCAAGAACCACTCTGTCGTAATGCCTGACGCGGATATGAAGTCGACGGTCGCGGCCGTAATGGGCTCCGGCTTTGGCTGTGCCGGCGAACGCTGCCTCGCCACAAGCGTCGTGGTCGCAGTGGGCGAGATCGGCGATCCCCTGGTGAAAGAACTTGTCCGCGCCGCTGACAACCTCACCGTCGGTAACGGGTGCGACGCAAAGACTGGTATGGGCCCCGTGATCACCGATGAATCCAAGAAGCGCATCCTGAGCTATATCGAGCTGGGAGAAAAAGAAGGCGCTGTGCTGGCGCGCGACGGCCGCAAAGACGCCATCG
>DATCAX010000698.1:0-8569 GCA_036512375.1 Candidatus Angelobacter sp.
CATCGCTCCGCCTCTTGAGCAATCGGTGGAGGAACCAACTTCGTCAACCCCCTTCGTCGCGACTCCATCCGTCATTGCGCCAATCCCGCCGCCACAGACCGCTTCGCCCGCTCCAGGGGATGAAGATCCGCGGGAGCAGAAGATTGTGATTTCTTAAGAGGATTGCGCGATTTTCTTTTGAGCAATAAATCACTCCGCGGATTTTGCCACCAAAACACATAGCAATTTCACTCCATTGCCATTGGATGGCCCGAATGCGCGGCGGTGCACATATTCCCGCAAATGTTGCCTTGCTTGCATTTTTCTTGGTGCGGCTTTTCCCGTTTCCACATTCCGAAATTTCTTGAATTAATTTTCAGCTCGATTTTGCCGATGGTAAACTCCGGCAACATTGAGCCGACTTCCGGTTTCTTGCTGCGCCAGAAAGACGACGACTAATTCATAATGCTGGATTTTCAGTTGGAGAAAGCAGTTCACATTTATTCTGGCTTCTTCTGTTCATCTCGATTCAACAGACGCAGCATAATCCCAAAACAATGAGGTCCTAGAAATGCAACTTTCCCAGGGAAAGATCAGATTCGCATCAGTTTTTCTCTTCGTGATACTGGCTGTGAACTTTATGGCAGCACAAAAACCACTTACCAACCCTGACGGTGATCTGGTTCCGAACGGCAAGCACGGAAATTCCACCCAGACAGCTGCCCCGGTACCAGGCCCCATTGGAGAGGCTGTGAGTACCGGCCATGGCATCAACTATCACGGCGGCCCGGTGATGAAAGGAACGCCCAACGTCTACGTGATCTGGTATGGAAACTGGAACGGCACCGGGTCCAACACGGCGGCCACACGCACGGCCATCGAGCATTTCCTGAGCACGATTGGCGGTTCGGCGCTGGAGCTGGTCAACAGCACCTACGGCGACAATAGCGGAAATGTAACCGGCCAGATACGGTTCGGCGGCAGCACCATCGTAAGCAGCTCAACCAATCTGTCTGACTCCAGCCTTCAGACCACAGTGTCCAATGCGCTCAACAGCGGCGCGTTGCCTCGGGATTCTAATGGCGTCTACTTTGTGCTGAGTTCCTCGAATATCAATGAGACATCGGGCTTCTGCACCCAGTATTGCGGCTTCCATACCCGTGCCACTCTGGGCGGCGTCGATATCAAATATTCGTTTGTCGGCAACGTGGACCGCTGCCCCAGCGGCTGCGAAATCCAATCAACCGGCCCCAACAGTCCGGCCTCCGGCGTCGGCGGCATTGACGGCATGGCCAACGTGATCTCGCATGAACTGGAAGAGGCCGTCTCCGATCCCGACCTGAATGCGTGGTTTGACACCAGCGGCCAGGAAAACGCCGACAAGTGCAACTTCAACTTCGGTACAACCTCCACCTGCAACGCCAACGGCCTGTGCTCTGCTGCCGGTACCTCGGCCCGAGCAAAGTACAACCAGACGTTCGGCAATAACAATTACATGCTGCAACAGAACTGGCGCAACAATGGCAGCGGGACTTGCGCGCAGCACCTGTAAACAACTTTATTTGTGGGCTGCCAGTTCTGGCGGCCCTTGTTTCCCTTTCGAAAAACGCCAACAGTTCCAGAATTATGCGACAGCTTGCTTGGAATGGGAAAACAAAACATAGCTGGATTGCCGACTGGCAGATGCTTTGAAAAACTCATATCGCCGCCAAAAATCAGGCTATTACGTGATTGTGCTCTGCCAAATCTCGTGATACGATTCCGCCCATTCTGTTCTGCTCGATTCCGGGGGGCCGCGAATCAGAATTAACCAAGTTCATTTTCATAGTAAGAGTCGTTTCAAATAAATATTTTCTGGCTTCTTCTGTCATTTCATTTCAACAGACGCAGCAACACCTAACAGCGAGGTCATTGCACAATGAAAAATCCCCTGAAAAGCGTTAGATATGCATTAGCTTTCCTCTTTATCATGCTCGCCGCCAATCTCCTGATGGCGCAAACGATCCGCGATAACCACGCCGGTCCCGGTGAACAGATGGTGCCCAATGGAGACGGCAGCGCACGCGCAGCAGCTGCTGGTCCGACCGGCCAGGCTGTAGTTACCGGCAATGGCATTAACTATCACACCGGCGGCGTGGTGCTGAAAGCCAGCCCGGTCCCGGTCTACATCATCTGGTACGGGACCTGGACCGCCACCACTGGTTCGAACACCCAGGCCACCGTCAACCTGATTGATTCCTTCCTGGCTGCCAACTCACTCGGCGGCTCCGGTTACGAGAGAATCAACACCACCTACGGTGACACCACCGGCAACGTGAGCGGCAATCTGCAGCTCTCCAGCCAGATCTTTGACACCGGCTCACAGGGAACACGGCTGAAGAACAGCAATATCACCGCTGCCATCTCCTCTGCGCTTACCACCGGCAAGCTGCCGACCGATCCTAACGGCGTGTATCTGTTCCTGACCTCCTCGAACGTTAAAGAGAGTGGGTTCTGCACCCAGTTCTGCGGCTTCCACACACATCAGACGATCAACGGCGCCGATATCAAATGGGCTTTCGTCGGAAACGTTGACCAGTGCCCCAGCGGCTGCGAAATCCAGGCCACCGGCCCCAACAGCCCGGCAACGGGTGTGGGCGGTGCGGACGGAATGAGCAATGTGATCACGCACGAAACTGAAGAAACCATCACTGATCCCGACCTCAATGCCTGGTTTGACTCCACCGGCGCCGAAGATGCGGACAAGTGCAACTTTAAGTTCGGCCCTACACAGACGGCATCCAACGGCTCCAGGTTCAACCAGACCTTTGGCGGCCACAACTGGATGATCCAGTTGGAATGGGAAAACAGCCGCGGCGGCGGTTGCTCCCAGACTCTGGGTGGACCGTTCTTCACTAACTAATTGCAGCATTTTCGGCAAAAGGCCGTCCGGCTTGCCGGGCGGCTTTTTCATTACAATTCTTCTTCATCCTTGAGGTTCCTATGCGCAATCGTTCTTTCGCCCTCATCGCCGTAATCTTCTTTATCTTCTCTTGCGCAGCCACGGCACAAGAACCGGTAAAACCCGGGCTGACGCCGCGCATCATTACAGCCACCAAGCAAGTTACGATTTTCACCGCGCTGGAGAATCAGATGCTCCAGGCCGTGCAGAAGAAGGACAAAGCCGCTCTGCAAGCCTTGCTGGCCGATGACTTCACCATTGAAATCCCGGACGCGGACCCGCTGCCCGGCGATGACTGGTTGGATTCAGTAACAGCGAAGGATTACGCGCTGAAGTCATTTGTGGTGCGGCAGATGTCCGTAATCGATCTGGGCGATGCAGCCGTAGTGAAATTTGATCGCATCCAGGAGGCGGTCTTCAAAGCCCAGCCAGACAATGGCGAATTTTTGGTGGTGGATCTCTGGAAGAAGAGCGGCGATTCCTGGAAGCTGGCCAATCGCTATGTTGCCAAAGTCAGTTCCCACCCCACACTGCCTAAAGCTCCAACCAAACCAACCGGGAAGCAGTAAGTTCTTTTTGCTTACCGGTTCGCGTCTTGCAGCAGGGCGCGCAGCCGGTCAGCGTCCTCCCGTGCGGCATCCGTCACTATGTAATATTGCAGGCCCGCCTGTTGCCAGCCATTCACAACGAACGCCTGATTGCCGGCGGAGGCTTCGCCCTGCACATCGCGTGCCTGAAAGATAAAGACGGACATCTTGTGCTGCCGCACCTGGTAAACCAGCTCTGCACCGGGTGAGTGTTGCGCATAGGTCAGTTTGCCGCCGAGTAAAGTGAAAGGCGATCCGGCTGCCAGTTCCGGTGGATTGAAAGTGAACGGCAACTTTCCCTGATACCACGGCTTCACCGTATGTTTGTCGCTCGAAATCACATCGACCGGGTTGGCGCTGGCCAGCATGGTCACATGCTGGTCAATCAATTGAGCAACTGTCGTGCCGGGCGCAGATGGACGCAAGAGCCACGCGAAGACAACGATTGCCAACAAGGCGGTTGATGCTGCGAGCGCGCTCCATTTAAACCACAGCCCGGAGCTTTTTTTCGGAAGCATCTGTCTTTGTACGCTGGCATAAAGATCTGGTGGCGCGGTGAAGCGCTTGCCAGCGACGCGAACCGCCTTCTTCAGCGCCTGCTGCTCAATTACGGCCGATGAGCAATCGGCACAGTTTTGCAGATGACTGGCGACAGACTGCTCTGCGCCCGGCTCCAGCTCGCCATCAACGTACAGTCCTATTCTTTCCCGCCATTCGCAAGTTGTCACTTTGCACCTACAATTCTTTTTTCACCCAACGTCATCACAATGTGTTGGCGCACTTGTTTTCTTGCCCGCGCCAGCCGTGACATCACCGTTCCAATCGGTATATCCAGCGCCTGGGCAATTTCCTGGTACTTCATTTCTTCCATGTCAGCCAGCAGGATCACTTCCTGGAATGCCGGAGCAAGCTGCGCAATCGCGCCCTGCACTAGCTCCGTATTCGCGCGCCGGATCAGCGCGATCTCCGGTGTTTCCTGGCTGATCGAGCTTTCCTCAAAACCTTCTTCATCTTCCTGCTGGGTATTGCGCCGCTCCAGGCCCGTGCGGCTGGTCAGGAAGGTATTGCGCAGGATCCTGAACATCCATGCTCGAAAATTGGTTCCTTCGCGAAAGGACGAAAAACCTTTGATCGACTTTACAAACGTTTCCTGTACCAGGTCGCTGGCTTCATCGGGGTCACCGCACAGCCAACGGGCAAAGTTATATAACCCGTCCAGCAACGGAATCGCCAGTTTTTCGAAATCCTTGTTTTCCACGCCGCTCACATTCCCTCGCGCAACAATGGTGGCGGCCATGATTTTATTCCCTTTCGCTGTTTTAGTGCGGTCAATTTCAATTTACCTGGTTTGTTTTACCGCACTTTTTACTGCACCACAATTTTGCCGGTCATCTTCGGATGGATTGAGCAGAAGTAGCTATAGGTCCCCGACTTGGTGAACGTGTAGCTGAAATTCTCGTCCGCATGCATGTTTTTCGACTTAAAGCTCTTGTCTTCGCTCACTACGTTGTGCGGGATATCGTCATGGTTCGTCCAGCGTACGGTGCTTCCTGCCAGAACAGTTACCGTGACCGGCGAGAAGGTGAAGTTATCGATCTTGACCGCTGTCTCGGCGCCCGTCTTTTCTTGTGTTGCAGTAGTGCTGAAAGCTCGGGCCGTCGCCGCCGCAATAATGATGGCGACGGCTGCGATACCCAGGCTCCAAATTGTCCTTTTCATGGTTCCTCTAAAATGCTGTTTTTCCTGCACCTGCTTATTCCAGGTTTGAATCCGTCACGGCCAACGCATGTTTGTTTGCCGGCCATTCGTTCCTCCTTGTCGAAGTGCGCGCCGCTTTCAGCTTGTCACGCGTTTCTCATTACCTGTAACTAACTGGCCGCGAAAATATTCCCGCAAGCAGATAAACAGTTCTTAACGTTTGGGCCTGCCTGAATGGAGGCGAATTCGCTCAACACGCTCCTTGTCTGCGGGGAATGCATCCAACCTGTTAGTATGCTGCGGCAGTAGCCGCGTGGAGGTTCTTTTTTGCCCGTCGCCAGCCAGACTAGAAAAGCATTGGTGGCTCTTGCGCTGATCGGAATGTTTTGGCAGACGCTCGCGGTCGCCCAAAGCGCAGCTAATCCCACCATCTCCGCGCAGACGCAAAATCTGGATACGCTTCTGGATCAAAGTTATGGAGCGATGTACAACTTGCGGTTCGATGAGGCGCTTCGTCTGGCAGAATCCGCTAAACGCATGGCCACCGACGATCCTGTCCCGTGGATGGCGCAGGCGTGCGCCGTGCTTTTTCGCGAATTCGACCACATGCATATCCTGCGAAGCGAACTCTTCGCCGCGGATGACAAATTTAGCGACGGCCCTCCCTTTATCTGGGACCCGCAAAGGCGCAAAGACTTTGATACGGCGCTGACCGGCGCGGAAAAACTGGCTCAGGATCGCCTGAAGCAAAGCAAGGACGATCCGCGAGCGCTCTTTGCCCTCACCCTTGTCACCGGCTTGCGCGCCGACGATGCTGCCCTCATCGCCAAGAAGAAATTCAGCGCCCTCTCCTATACCAAGACAGCAAATGGTTATGCAGAGCGACTGCTGGCGCTCTCCCCTGACTATTATGACGCTTACATCGCCACTGGAATGGGCAAATACATCATCGGCGGCAAGCCTGCGCCGGTCCGTTGGATGCTGCGGCTTGGTGGACTCAAAGGCGACCAGGAACAGGGCGTAAAAGAGCTGTCGCTGGTTGCCGATCATGGCCGTTTTCTCATGCCCTTTGCCCGCATTCTCCTGGCTTTTGACGATCTTCGCCATAAGAACACCGTGGGTGCGCGCAAGAAGCTGGAATGGCTCCGCGAGCATTACCCTAATAACCCCCTCTTTTTGCAGGAAATTGCCAAACTGGATCATCCATCCGCCAGCCCCGGACAGGACTAAGCGGCATTCTCGTTTATAAAAAGATCCCAGATTGAATAAAGCCTCACTTCTGGCATCGACGTGCAAAAAGTCCGCTCGGTGTTACCCGTTCGGGAGCGCGACAAAGTGTCCGAAGATCAAGTACCTGGCATTCGCAACCGAATCAGGCAAGCCATAACGACTGCGATTGGGCATTCTTCTACCGGTGTCTCTTTGGTCTGCTGCGATGAGCAGCAAAGCCTAACAATCTACATTGGACTGGGTGGCAACAACACTGCCAGATTATCCCTTCTCTCTGCGCCCACGGACTCGACTTGTCTTCCCAGGCAAGCACTCACTCTTTACGATCAGACGATCTTTACGATCAGACGATGGATGCGCTGGAACACGCAGTCTACGAGGGCAACGCCGGTGAGGACGACTCGCACGGTAGCCGCTCGAATCCACCGCTGATACCTGTCTATGCCTCATTCGACCGGGAGTCATTCTGTCGTCGAACTGCATCCCGGGAGAAGGATCGGTAGTTGACGCAATCAGGTGCTTTACACCCATCTCACACGTCAGTTCAAAAGTGTCGGATGGGTATGCTTGCAAGCTCTTGAAATCAAGGGCGATTTGAATTGGTCGGGGAGAGAGGATTTGAACCTCCGACCCCCTGGTCCCGAACCAGGTTTCAACGCTTATTGAAGCCTGTTGAAATTTGGGGCTTCTAAATAATTGATATTGAACCTGTTGCGTGCCGTTCGTGGAAAGCTGTTGCGATTTGTTGAAATTGGAGGCTTTTAGTGTCACATTTTTGCCTACAGCAGTCGTAAAATGCTCCGTCTATTGGGAATGAGGAGGCATAGCATTGAGCAAAATATACTCGCGCTGCAATGCTTGAATGTTGCCCAGTTCTTTAGAAGTAAGGTTTACCTGTCTATCCACCAAGAGCTCGTCATTCATTACAAGGCCTTCCCGGAATGTGGTATATCCAATCCAATGAGCTTTTCCGGGGACCACATCAACTAAGTACGATTTTCCATCTTTTGTAAGATGGATTTGCTTCGCTTCATCCCCAAAATAACCTTCGCCCGTGCCCTCTCGTTTAAGAGTTACGGAATGATTTTTGGGATCAACGAGCAACACGGTAACCATCTCTTTGCCAGCAGGACCCAACTCCCAGGACTCTCCGATTGAGACTTCCCAATTTGTGCTCTCGCGAATGCTTCCCTTCGCATCCCCCCACAAGAATGGATTATAGAGAGGCCCACTAGCATCCGTATTCAGTCCGCATTTGCCTCTATAGCAGAGCGTTTTTCCACCCTCCTTGATCTCGGTTTTTCCGGTCGATTGCGGCCGACCATCATAACGAAAGTGCCCATCCAGGACAAGATTCGCTGGGGAATTATCAACGACGGTATAGATGGCAGTACCGCTGGCGCGCCATACGGCCTCATCTGCCCCTTCCGGAGCATAAGAGACTGTCCGAGAGAATATATTACCCAGGATCTGGCCCACTTGTAACTTAGGTACAAGATAGATTCCAGCATCCAGATCGCGGCTGGAACTGTTGGCCGCAAACAGGAAGCTGGCAGACACCAGCAGAATCAGCACCATTAATGACGAGAAATATTTCATCAGGAAGTCCTTTCTATGCAGCTATTCCCATAAACCAACCTGTCATTCATATCGGAGCGCGACGATTGGGTCGACGCGTGCCGCGCGCCGCGCCGGTATGTAACAGGCAAGAAGCGCGACTGCCATTAGGGTCAGAGTTACGCTCACAAATGTCAGAGGATCGGAAGCGTTGACTCCATACAAGAAGTTCGCTATTAGGCGGCTTACGACAAAAGCAACTACAAGTCCAATGGCGATGCCTAATCCAGCCAGGCGCACGCCTTGCAGAAGAACCATGGCAGAAATATCCCGTGGCTGAGCGCCCAGCGCCATGCGCACGCCAATCTCTTGCGTTCGTTGCGCCACCGAGTAAGAAATCACACCATACATTCCAACAGAAGCGAGAATGAGCGCGAGCAGTCCGAATCCAGCAATTAAATAAACGGAAAATTTTTGCTGCGCCAGGGAGTTATTGACCAGCGTTGAGAGAGTCGACACGTTCGCTATCGGCAAGGCAGGATCAACCGAACGAACCGCCTGACGGATGTCTTCTGTT
>DATCAX010000699.1:0-11546 GCA_036512375.1 Candidatus Angelobacter sp.
CGGTCAAGCCTGGAAGGGTCTGCTGCCAGTCCGCGGGAGGCTGGAGAAATTGCGCTTCAATCACGCTCGACCCGGGAATGCTGTTCTTGAGATTGCGCGGCGTGTCCAGTGCCACCAGCTTGCCGTGATCGACGATGGCAATCCGGTCGCAGAGGCGGTCGGCTTCATCCATGTAATGAGTGGTAATCAAAACAGTGAGGTTCCGCTGCTGCTTGATGCTGGTAATCATTTCCCAGACGGCCACGCGGGAGACCGGGTCAAGACCGGTGGTGGGCTCGTCGAGAAAGAAGATTCGTGGGCGATGCACCAGGCCGCGCGCGATCTCCAAACGTCGACGCATGCCGCCGGAAAGATGGCGCGCCGGAGCGTCGCGCCATTGGTTGAGGTCAACCAACGTGAGCAATTCGTCAATAGACTTTTCGCGATCGGCGGCGGGAATGCCATAGAGTTTCGAGTAGATGCTGAGGTTCTCCCAGACCGTGAGGTCGCCGTCGCTGGTCATGGCCTGGGGAATTACGCCCATGGAGCGGCGAGCCGTATTGGGTGCCTTGCGCACGTCCGCGCCTTCAATGATCGCGGTACCGGAAGTGATATCAAGCAGGGTGGTCATCATACGGATCAGGGTAGATTTTCCGGCGCCGTTGGGGCCGAGCAGGCCGAATATCTCGCCTTCTTCCACTGCGAAAGAGACACCGTCAACCGCGGTGAAGTTCCCGAAGCGCTTGACGATATCAATGACTTCAATCGCGGGGCGCGGCATTTAACGGCCTTCCACTTTGGCTTTAGGAATCAGAATTTCCGCGGTCATTCCCGGAACAAGATTTTTCTTGCTGTTATCCACTTGCAGCTTGAGCGCGATGGCCTTGATGTCGCGCTTGCGGCGATTCACGTCACGCTGGGTGGCGAAGTCAGCTTCCGGCGCCTTGAAAATAACTTTGCCGGAGATGATGTCGCCGGAAGGCAAGCGGACCTTAAGTTGGTCGCCGAGCGCGATGTGCACGGCTTCAGTTTCGGGAATGGCGGCGCGAACCCAAGTGTCGTTGAGATCGGTAATGATGACAATAGGCTGGCCCAGGTTGAGGACTTCTCCTTCTCGAGCGGCCCTAACGGTGACCACGCCGCTCACAGGCGCGGTCACTTTGGTATATCCGAGGCGAGCTTCCGAGGCTTCCAATTGGGCCTGGGCATTGAGCTGCTGGGCGCGAGTTGATGCGACACTGCTCTGCGCAGCCTTCGTCTGGCGGGTGTGGGCCTGTGCGGTTACCAGGTCGGCTTGCGCGGCGCGAGACTGGTCTTCCGCCGCCCCAACAAAAGCTTCCTGAGCTTTGAGCTGGGCTGCGGCCTGGTCAGCCTGCTGCTGCGAGGCGATGCCTTGTTGCGCCAGCGCGACGGAGCGGCGAGTATCTCCCTGGATGCGCTGCAAGTCGGCTTGTGCCTGTAGCAATGTTGCTTGCGTGGCACGCAAGCGCGCTTGCGCGTTAACGACGCCGCTTGAGGTTTCGCCAGCAGTCTGTTCTTCTGTAGCGCGTGTCTGAGAAACCTGGTGACGAAGGCTGGCCAGTACGGCCTCGGCGGCCTGGCGATCGGCAGTGAGTTCCTGCGCGTCAAGCACGGCGATAGTATCACCAGCTTTGACCTCTGCACCTTCGTCCACTGCTAAGCGCTCGATGCGTCCGCTCATTTTGGGACTTACGACGACCTGATTGGCGTCAACCGTGCCGATCAGGACAAGGTCAGACGAGTGATCGGCAGAGAAAAAATAATAGATGGCGGCGAGAACCAGCAGCAGCCCAAGAAAGGCAAAGAAGCGGTTGCGCTGGCTCACGGCTTGCAGGCCTTCTGCGCTGCGGCCGGAGTGAAAACCGCGGCGCAAATGAAATCGAGCACGGCAGTTCGTCGGGCCGCGATGCGCTCTGGAGAAGCGGGATCGCCCGTATGCATAAATTGCTGCGCGGGCATGCTGATGAAATAGAAAACGATGGTGCCGATGATAGAGGTTACGGTCTGGACCGGATCAACTTTGCGGAAATCGCCGGCTGCGATGCCGTCGTCGATAAGCTTTTCCAGGCTACTGTACAAAGGCTTGACGTGGCGCTCCATGATCCGGCTGGCCGAGGGAGAGAGCGTCCGTCCGACGCTGCGCATGAACTCGCGCTGTACCAATCGTGGATAGACCGGCGCGCTGGCGATATAGTCAAAGTGGGTTTGCGCGTAGAGCAGCAATCGTTCGCGCGGAGGCAGATCGGAACGCTGCAACACGGCCACAACTCTCTCATGCAGGCCGGAAAAAACCTGCTCCAGTGCGGCAGCATACAGGCCTTCTTTGTCCTTGAAATAGTAGTAAATCAGTGCCTTGTTGACGCCGGCGCGGCGGGCAATTTCATCTGTGCGCGCACCCGTCACGCCTTCATGGGCAAACTCTTCCAGAGCAGCCTTCAAGATAGCGGCGCGGGTCTTCTCGGGCTCCCCGCGAGAGCCGGACTTGCCGGATTTGATGGCCGACGGCATTAATTAACCAGTTATTTAATTATCTGTTATCCAGGCAGTCAATGGCAAACAAGAATTTTCTAGAACGTAATGCCACCGGGCCGCCCGCTAGCCGGCATCGCGCGTGGACTGACTTTGTTAAAATAAAGAGTTTGCGCTCGACCACTTGCTTAACTTAGGAATTGAATGCCTGAAACCATGCTTGCCGTAGTAAAGCCGGACGCCGCGCCGGGAGCGGAAGTCCGGCAGATGCCCATTCCGCAAATTGGCCCGGATGATGTTCTGGTGAAAGTGAAAGTGGCGTCCGTCTGCGGCACCGATCTGCATATCTACAACTGGGACCAGTGGGCGCAGAACCGCATCAAGCCGCCACTGATTCCCGGCCACGAATTCTGCGGGCATGTTGTGGCCACGGGCAAGAATGTTACCGCGGTGAAGGAAGGCGACTTTGTTTCGGCTGAGATGCATGTGGCCTGCGGCAAGTGTTACCAGTGCCGCACCGGTGAAGCTCACATCTGCCAGCACGTAAAGATCATCGGCGTGGACGCCAACGGAGCGTTCGCGGAGTTCGTGAAAATTCCCGAATCGAATATATGGAAGATCGATCCCGGCATTCCGGCGGACTATGCCAGCGTGCTCGATCCGCTGGGCAATGCCGTGCATACAGTGCTGGCCGGAGAGATTGCCGCCAAGACGGTGGCGGTGATCGGCTGCGGACCGATCGGCTTGTTCTGTATTGCTGTAGCCCGCGCGTGCGGAGCGAGCGAAGTGTTTGCGCTGGAAATCAATGACCATCGGCGCAAGCTGGCGGAAAAAATGAAGGCCGACCATGTGCTTAATCCCGCCAAAGATAACGTTTATGAGCTAGTGATGAAAGCCACCGGTGACACCGGTGTCGACGTGATTCTGGAAATGTCCGGCCATCCCGACGCGATCCGGCTGGGCTTCAAGATTCTGCGGCTGGGCGGGCGGGCTTCACTGCTGGGCATTCCATCCAAGCCGATGGAACTCAACCTGGCAAACGACATTATTTTTAAAGGCGCGGTGGTGCAGGGAATCAACGGACGTTTGATGTACAAGACCTGGTTCCAGATGAATGCGCTGCTTAAGGCTGGCAAACTCGATCTTGATCCGGTAATCACGGACCGCATGCCGATGGCCGACTTCAGCAAAGGCATGGACCGGCTGCGGACCGGGGAGTCGAGTAAAATTTTGTTGTATCCGAATGGAATGCCGAAGAATTAGCCGCAGATTTGCGCGCATAAACACGAGCCATCTGCGCTGAGCAGCGAACATGACAACAGATTTTGTCAGGAGTGAGAAATGCCGACCACCGCAACCCGCCCCCAGCTTTCCTACCTTGCCGACCAGATGAACGAACTCAAGCAGAAGGGCACGCACTCCAACCTGCGTGTGCTTCAAGATGCGCAGGCTCCGGAATGCACAGTCGATGGCAAACACGTGATCAATCTGGCGTCCAATAATTACCTGGGGCTGACGACGCATCCCAAGCTGCGCGAAGCGGCCATTGCAGCGACCAAGAAGTTTGGCGTGGGATCGGGCGCGGTACGGACGGTCAGTGGCACCATGTCGATCCATATGGAACTGGAAGAGAAGATCGCGCGATTCAAGAACACTGAGGCCTGCGTGGTGTTTCAGTCAGGCTTTGCTGCGAATGCGGGGACGGTCTCGGCCATCCTGGGCAAGGACGACTTCATTGTTTCCGATGAGCTGAACCACGCCAGCATTATTGATGGCGCGCGGCTCTCACGGGCAAAGATCAAAGTGTTCCGCCACAAAGACGTGGCACATGCGGAAGAGCTGTTGAAAGAAATTGCCGGCGAGCCGGGACACAAGCTGATCATTACCGACGGCGTATTTTCCATGGATGGCGACATTGGCCCGCTGCCGGGGCTGTGTGATCTGGCGGAGAAATACGGAGCCATCATGATGATTGATGATGCGCACTCTTCCGGAGTGCTGGGACGTAATGGGCGTGGAACGGTGGACCATTACAAAGTCGATGGACGAGTGGACATACAGGTGGGAACGCTTTCAAAGGCCATTGGGGCACTGGGCGGATATGTCTGTGGGTCAAAAGACCTGATTGATTTTCTCTATCACCGCGCGCGACCGTTTTTGTTTTCCACGTCACATCCGCCTTCAGTGGCCGCCACATGTATTGCAGCCTTTGACGTGCTGGAGAAAGAACCTGAACTAATGGACAAGCTCTGGGCCAACACACGGTTCTTCAAGAAAGAGCTGGGGCTGCTGGGCTTTAATATCGGCGGCAGTATCACGCCTGCCAGCGAGACGCCGATCACGCCGATCATCATTGGCGATGGGCGCCTGACGATGGAGTTTAGCCGTGAGTTGTTCAATGAAGGCGTATTCGTGCCGGGAATTGCTTTCCCGACGGTTGCGGAAGGCAAGGCGCGCGTGCGCACCATCATGACCGCGGCCCATACGCAGAGCCAACTGACGAAGGCGCTGGAGGTGCTGAAGAAGGTGGGGACGAGGATGGGGATAATTCTTTAGCCGGACCGTAGAAAAGATTTCGCAGATCGGCGCAGATCAAAAAGCGTAGCCGCGAATTAAAGCGAAAGAACGCGAATTTATGTAAGGGCGCTTTGGGATTCGCGGTTATTCGCGGCCAATCTGGGTTCTGATCTGAGGGTCATCTATGGCAATGTGGCAATAGGGATTCCTCGTTACGCTCGGAATGTGAGAACACCGCCCACCACCGTTGCCATCACCTTCCCCTGCATCTGCTTCCCATCAAAAGGAGAGTTTTTCGATTTCGAGTGCGATTGAGCGACATGGTAGGTCCACTTCTTTGCTGGATCGAAGATGGTGACATCGGCGCGGGCGCCCACGGCCAGCGTGCCTCGGCCTTGCAGGTTCATGACTCGCGCAGGGTTGGCGGAGAGCAGTTCGACGATGCGCCGCAACGGAATGTTGTGACGGTAATGCAGGACTGACACGCACAGGCCCAGCGCGGTTTCAAGGCCGGTAATGCCGAAGGGCGCGCGGTCAAACTCCTGGTTCTTTTCATGCGCGGCATGCGGAGCATGATCGGTGGCGACGCAGTCGACGGCGCCGTCGGCCAGGCCAGCGAGCAGGGCTTCGCGGTCCTCGCGCGAGCGCAGCGGCGGATTCATTTTGTAGTTGGTGTCGTATTGGCCCACGTCTTCATCAAGCAAAGTGAAGTGGTGCGGCGTGATCTCGCAGGTCACTCGCAGGTGGTCTCGCTTGGCTTTGCGGACGGCCCGCAGAGCAGCGGCAGTAGACAGATGGGCGACGTGATAGCGGCCTTTGGTTTCAGCGGCTAGGCGGATGTCGCGTTCGACGATCAAGCTTTCGGCTTCGGCGGGCCAGCCGCGCAGACCCAGGCGGAAAGCTGTGGGGCCGGCATTCATCGCAGAGCCTTCGGTCATGCGACAGTCTTCCGCATGCTGGATCACAGGCATATTCAGCGCGGCTGCGGCGACCAGAGCCTGGCGCATGATCTTGTCTTCAAGAATGGGCTTGCCATCATCGCTGAAGGCAACGGCGCCCGCGCGCTTGAGGGCAGCGAAGTCGGTGAGTTGCTCGCCCAGGCTATCGACTGTTGCGGCGGCGACAGGGAAGACGTTGACATTCGCGCCGCGTGCAGGATCGAGCATCCAGCGGGTGATCTCCGCCGAATCATTCACCGGGCTGGTATTGGGCATGGTGCAGACGGAGGTAAAACCTCCGGCGGCAGCAGCCATGGTTCCGCTGGCGATCGTCTCTTTGTGGGATTGTCCCGGCTCGCGCAGATGGACGTGGATATCGATGAAGCCGGGCGAGACGATGAACCCGCGAGCATTGAAGGTGTCGTCGGCCTTGCCGCGCAGTTTGCCGGCGGGTGCGACTTCGGCCACGCGACCGTCTTTGAGCAAGAGATCGTACTTGCCCTCAAGTTGCTCAGAGGGGTCGATGAGGAGACCGTTTCGGATTGCGAGACTGTTTTTACTGTTCAAGTGAAAAACCTATTTAGCCGCGAATGCACGCGAATGAACACGAATTTCTTTGTTGTTATTTTCGAAAACAAAACGCTTGAAATGTGGCTTGGGTCCGAAGTTGATTAACAGGCCGACTTCAAGGTCGGTGGCGCGCAGATAGTTCAGGATTTGCGCTTCGTGCGAAACGTCGAGAACTCGGGCTGCTTTCAACTCCAGCAGGACTGCATTGTTCACGATCAGATCGGCCTTGTACTCACCGATGGTTCTGCCGCGAAACCAGATGGGAGTTGCTACCTGTCGAGCCACATGTAGCCCCGATTCGGTTAAGCCAATGGCAAAGGCTTCTTCGTATACCGCCTCAAGAAATCCATAACCCAACTCGTTGTATACCGAATAGAAAACGCCTACGATTTGGTGACACAAGTCCCAATGTTTTCTTTCGTGTTCATTCGCGTCAATTCGCGGCCCTTCCGGGTTTGTCATGCGACTCCCAAGCACGAGGCCAAGATCGCCATCCTTACATACACGCCGTTATGAACCTGCTCTTCAATTACGGACTGGGAGCCGTCGGCGACTTCGCTCTGAATTTCCATACCGCGGACCATCGGGCCAGGATGCATGACGATTGCGTCCGGCTTCGCGAGTTTCAGGCGTTCCGGGGTGAGCTGGTAGTGGGCAATGTAATTGTCGGCGTCGAGTTTGAGTCCGGCAAGCCGTTCTTTCTGAATGCGCAACATCATCACTACGTCGGCTTTGCGAGCCGCTTCTTCTATATGGCGGCTGACTTTCACGCCGGGGGCGAGTGACGCAGCATAGTCTGGCAGCAATTCCGGCGGACCGCAGAGAATGATCTGCGCGCCAAACTTCGACAACAGGTGAACGTTCGAGCGCACCACGCGGCTGTGCTGAATGTCGCCCACCATGGTGATACGCAGGCCTTTCAATGAACGCTTGTGGCGCAGAATGGTGTAAGCATCCAGCAGGGCCTGGGAAGGATGCTCATGCATGCCGTCGCCGGCATTGATGATGGGAATATCGAGGCTGCGTGCCAGCACATGCGGCGCGCCTGAAGATGGATGGCGAACGACAATGCAGTCCGATCCGAGCGCCTGGAGCGTCTTGCCGGTATCGACCAGCGACTCGCCTTTTTCAATGCTGGAGGCCGTGGCATTGATCACCGAGGTGTGCGTGCCCAGCAGCTTGGCGGCGAACTCAAACGATACGCGGGTGCGAGTGGAGGCTTCATAAAAAAGTAGCGCGATGCGCTTGCCGCGGAGCAGAGGACGAGGCCGGCCTGACTGCATGCGCCGCGCCAGCTTGAGAAAAAAAGTGATTTCATCCGCCGAGAGGTGCTCGAGTTCGAGTAACGAGCGTGTGCGCGCCATTAAGAAATGCGTTCCACCAGCAGTACCTGCTCTTCCTGGTCAATCTCAGAGAGCTTCACTTCAATGATTTCAGTGTCACTGGTTTGTACGGTGCGGCCGACAAAAGCGGCTTCGATGGGCAATTCGCGATGGCCACGGTCAATGAGAACGCAGAGTTGCACACGGCGAGGGCGTCCGTGGTCAAAAAGCGCGTCCATGGCGGCGCGGACGGTGCGGCCGGTGTAGAGCACATCGTCGAGCAGGATTACGTTTTTGTCCACGATGTCAGTCCCCAGCGGTGTAGTTTTTTTGATTACCGGACTGGTGCCCACAGTGGAAAGATCATCGCGGTAGAGCGTGATATCCAGCGTGCCTACCGGCACAGGTTTCTTTTCAATCTGCTGAATCAAGTTGGCCAAACGGCTGGCCAGCGGGACGCCGCGGCGCTTGATGCCAACGAGCACCAGATTTTCCACACCATTGTTTTTTTCGACAATCTGATGGGCCAGGCGCACCAGCGTCCGCTCAATTTCTGAAGCGGACATGAGTCGCCCTTTCACGTGCAGGTTGGGGAGTCGAGTGGAGGCAGGATTCATAGTCACCGCATGATATCCGAAGGCGGCACGATGCGCCAACCGTCCGGCTTTACGGCCGTTTCTGGTCTTTCCCCAGCGCAACCGCCACTGCCCCGCTGCCTGTACCGACGACAAGGCAGATGACAAGAAATATGACCAGAACGATGGCGGTAAACGTGACCAGGCCATCGGGAGTGGCAAACCATTGCAACATTTGCTGGGCCTGGGGATCAGGATTCTGAGCGGAAATTTCATGCATCCGGCTGACCATTATGTCGCGGTACTGTGCGTGTTGGAAAGAAACGGTTACCAGGAAGAAAACCAGGAAGAATGCAAAACTCAACAGGCCCATGAGCGCGCCCATACGGGCGCCCTGTGCGCTGCCAATAGCAATGGGTCGGCTACGCCGGTACCGGGAGATGGCCCAGACCAGGTTGGCCGGCAGAAGCACAAAGAAAGCCAGGGGATGCACTACCATCGTCAGAATGTCAGTCAGGGCGGCCAGAGGAGCGGCAGTACGAAGAAAGCATTTCCAGTCGATTCCTACCAGAGCCCTAAGCCCGCCATGAAGAGGCGAATCCGGCAGAGGGACTGAGGGCAGGCTCGATTCAGGTACAACGGTGCCCTGCGGAGGCGGTTCAATTGCAGTAGAAACCCTTATTTGTGGAGCGCCGCAAGCGGAGCAAAAGACGAGCTGCCCTTCTATGGGACGTCCGCAACGGTAGCAATCACTTTGCATACTAGCAAGTTACAGGAAAGAGGAAAGGGCGGGCAAGGAATCACAAAGTGGGCGGCGGTCGTGACAGCGCTGGACGGTCGCGGCCTGCAATCCACCTGCTGCAAACTAAAATCCTTTCAGCATCTGCTTCAGGGTTGCCGTCAGCGCTTGCGCGTCATCGTCGCGAACCACTGCGTCCACCCCGTCGGGTAAATCTCCGCCAACGAGTTTTCCGCGCACCACCAGGAGCACGCACAGATTACGCCGGATCATCTTTAGAGACTGGGCCACAGACCAGCCTTCGGTTTGGATAAAGTGTTCCTGGTCCAGAATAACTGCGTCCACCGGGTTGTTTACGCAAATGGCGACGGCATGGTCTGGCGTGAACGTGGTCACCAGCCGATACCCCAGCCCCTGAGAGCTTTTTCCGTCTGGCTATTCATGGGTCGGCCAGAAGCACAATTGTGATGTCGTCAAATCCACAGATGCGAAGGAGTCTCTCACATTTGCGGGGCGTTGCAGTCTAGTTTGTGTCGCTGTTTCCCCAGGCGCGAACATAGACGAGAGTAAATTCTGAGCCACTGTTCTTTGGCTTGATGGCCAGAATGCGCTGGTTGTTTTCCGTGCCGACCTTAAGCTCTTCCTTGTACTCGTGGTCAGAGGCGTTGTGATTGTCGCATGTGACCTCGGCATCTTTGTCGCGATGGTGGAAATTCATGTTGAATCCGCCGGTGCAGTCCACGACTTTGCCGTATTTGCCCATTTCCTTGCGATAGAAAGCCAACACTTTGTCAGGCGCATCGTCACTTTCGTATTTCAGGGCGACTACCTTCAGGCCAAACAGAGAGCTGGAAATATTCACATTGGCGCTGTGGTGATGCTCGTCATCGTCATCTTTCGCGAAACTAGCCCCCGGGTAGGGCGAAAGCCCTGTATCCTTCACGTTCGTGGCGCCCTCCTTCACACTGAGAGAGCCAAAGGGCGTGCGGATATCGACATCATCCTTTTTTCCGTTGCCTTTATCGTGTGTGGTGACGGTGCACCCCGCGAGCGCGACAACACAAAAGAAACCCAACAGTCTCTGGCATAGCGATTGGCGCATATGGGCCTCCTTCCAATGTCTGAGTTTAAACTACTTCCTTGGCTGACTGTTCATACGCTCCAGAGAGACGAAAAGTTCCCACCTTTTTGTAAAAACGCGCACCTGGAGAAAACAGCAGGCGCAGCAGTTTACCCTGCAGAAAGTGAGTGAGGGATAAGCGGCCTTGCAGAAAGGGCCGCCGAAGCGAGAACGAGCCAAATGGTGTGTCAGGCATGCGCCATTGCCGAAGGCGTATCGGACAATTTTTCCTCCTGAAGCCTGAAGTAGAACGTTGCTCCGCGATCTGGCTCCGATTGTGCCCAAATGCGACCATGGTGCTTCAAAATGATGCGCTGCACTGTCGCCAGCCCCACACCCGTTCCCTCGAATTCGTCCTGGCGATGGAGCCTCTGAAAGGCACCAAATAGCTTGCCGGCGTACTTCATGTCAAAACCGACACCATTGTCGCGGACGAAAAGTACGGTCTCACCATCCTGAGATGATTCGCCGACAGAGATGACGGCGTGAATGCGCGACCCCGTGAATTTGACAGCGTTTGCCAGCAAGTTCCAGAACACCTGTGTGACCAGACCGCGATCGCACTCAATCGCCGGCAGGAGTGATACGTCAAACGTCACCTGGCGGCCGGCCAGTTCGCGCTCAAAACCAGCGATCACGTCCCGGACGACTTCATTCAGATCGGTCATCTGGAGATCCAATCCGCGTTCGCCGAGGCGGGCAAAGCGCAATAAATCGTCGACGAGCCGCTGGAGGCGAACCGCGTTTTTCTGGATTCGATTCACGTAGTCGAGACCGGCGGGAGTGAGCTGGCGCGCGTGTTCTTCCTGCAGCATCTCAGAAAAGCCCGCGATGTTGCGCAGCGGGGCGCGGACATCATGGGAAACGGAATAGCTGAATGCTTCCAACGCCTTGTTGCGCTCTTCCAACTCGGATACGCGGACATGAAGCTCTGCGTTAAGATTTCCAATTTCCTTCTGCGCGCGCTTGCGGTCGGTTATGTCATGAAGAAAGGCGTTGAAGCAATATTTTCCATCGCGCAGCATCTGGGTTATCGAGAGCTCTACAGGAAACTCATGTCCATCGCGATGCAATGCCGACAACTCCAGTCGGTTGCCCAGGACAGGACCATCACCAGTAACCAGCAGATGCTTCAATCCGCGCAAGTGCTGTTCGCGATAGCGGGGAGGAATAATGGTTGCATGCAGTGGCTGTCCGACGGCCTCCGTCCTGGCCCAGCCGAACAGCTCTTCGGCTTTGGGGTTCCAGTCGGAAATGGTCCCGCGAGTATCGATGGTTATAAATGCGTCGGTTGCG
>DATCAX010000700.1:0-5141 GCA_036512375.1 Candidatus Angelobacter sp.
ATGCGATGACGAGATTGCTTTTTGTGGCGAGCGATCTGTCCTTCTAATCCCACTGTCAAAAAAATTTAAGTGCTGCTTTCACTCGATTCGCAAGTTCCAAAGGATCGAAGGCGCTGAGAAATTCATTTGTGCGGCGGCTCCGAGGTCCTGGAGAAATTCGTGTTTTTCTCGAAGCAGAAATTTACGAACTCCGGCGTGTAACGCTGGCTAACGGCATCGGGAGTGTCCGCCTGTTTGATCTCTTCGAATTTGAAATCAATCTTCCCGTCATTGTGAACCGTTCCCAGCAGATAGCCGTAAACCTTGGTGCGGGCGTCTTTGGCGCGGGGCGCGTCAGGCGGCAGCGCATAACGCACGGCACCGGCGGTCCCCACGATCCAGCCCGGCAATTCACCGCCATTGGTGGCCCAGTATTCGGAATTGAAAATACCACTCATGTAAAAATGCGAGTGGCTGGCCAGCAGATAAACGTTCTTGTGCGTCTTCTTTTTGAAATTCAACAGGTCGGTATAGACGCGGTGGCCGCTTTCGACGCCCAGCACCCAGTCACTCATGCTGTGGCCGCTGGCCACGCTGTCCGGCAGCGCGGCGTGCATGCCCACCACCAGAGCCTGAACTTCTGGATTGGAAGACGCGCGCTCCACAACACGCTCCAGCCAACTCACCTGCTCCGGCGAGAACTGGTCGAGGGTGGCGTTATCGAGGTAAATAAAATCCACTCCGCCCTGGATCCAGTGAAAGTAAGTGGTAGGAGCTGTGTCTTTCGGATTGTCTGCCAGGCGCTGCTTTTTTAGTGGCGCGGAATCAAGCCACTGGGAGAATTTGACGGCAAACTCTTCACGCCTCTTGGGCGGCGTGGTTTCATGATTGCCAATACCGACAAACACCGGCATGGAACCAAATGCGCCAAGCTGGTTCTGGATAAAATCATCCCAGGCATCTTTCAGGTATGCATTTTTCTCAATGATCTTGCCACGATGTTCCGGGCTATGTTGATAGTCCTCATCAACGCCGTAAATAGCCCTCAGGTCGCCCAGATGCCAGTAAAATGCCGCCTGATTTTTTGCTGCACCGGCAGCGATAGAGGGCATAACCACGTCGCCACAGTTGCGAGAATCGCCTGAAACTGCGAAGTTCCAATCAGCTTTGCTCTGCTGGTGAGGGGAAGTCTGGGCAAGCGCCGTGGACGCAAGCAGCGCCATCATGACTGCTGACTGGATCATTTTCATTCATGTACCTCAGGGCCGCGCCGAAGATCGAGCGTTGGCAGTGTCAAATCTAACTGCTGCCTTTACCGGTGCGCAACTGGCATCAATCAAGCAAGGCAGGGCCCCTTGAGTTTTTAGATCGAAAACAAAGGGCCTTGTTCAGAAAATATGTGACTGAAGATTACAGCCACTGGAGATCGGGACGAAAACGCTTGAGGCAACTTTGGCATGTGGTATCAAGGTGCATGAAGAAGTTGATCACTTCCGGAGAGTTGCGCTTTTGCGCCGCCGCGTGGCCCAGTTCCTCAGCCACACGGGAAAGCTGCAAGCGCTTTTCCTCAAAGAACTTCACGTCGTCGCTGCTCCAGCCCTGGTCCTTGTAAATAGCTGCATAGGCGGTAAGTTCTCTGGACATATCCACAACATGGGCCGAGGATGCGGCAATGGAATCCATTTTTTCGGCGGGCAACGGACGATCATGCCAGATGGTGAAGCTCAGGAAGGTATATTCCTGGTGCACGCGGGCCTGCATGAACTTCCGCAGGTCGTCGCGGTTCGAACGAGAGGAGTAGTACTTATGGATTGATGGCTGAGCCGGCCAGGATTGCGGGATTGCGGCGCGAACGCGAAGCAGTTTGCTGGGTGAAGCGATATTCAAGATCGCGCGATTCCATCACATACTTACCTTTGAAGCGCACGTTCGCCACGGCATGCGTGAAAGTGCGCATCCACATGCCATCGACTTCAGCAAAGCTCATAAAGATCTGAAGATCATGGAGCCACCATGAGGGGTTCTTGGCGGGGCTACCCTCCACGCGCCGGATATTGTAGCTTTCTGCATCCACCCAGAGTTTGCCGCGGAGAAGGTCTTTTTCTTCGCGCCGGGGATTCATGCTCAAAAGAAAACAGCGCCGGCCTTCCAAAGTATCTTCTCCCAGTAACTGGAAGTCATAATTTTCCAGGGAGAGTTCCTGCCGTTGCGCGTCCTTGGGTGACTCGGTCTCTTTGCTGAGAACGTCCCGCAGAACTTTCTCGCCCATTCCACCGCTGCTGCTCTCAATGTTGTATTGCTTGCTGTCAGGAGGCAGAACGGTAATGTTGGCGACTACCTGGGCTTTCTGCTGGTCCTGCTTGTCAAGCAAGAGATAACCGCGCTTGACGGTGAAGGGCCGCACTCGCGCCTTGTTTTCCTGCTGCGCCCGCAGCATGCGGTCGACGATATTGCGGGCGTCTGGCGTGGCGTTTGTCTGAGCGATTGAAACAGCCGCCAGCAGACAAATCAAAGTTCCCAGAATTGTGATTCGCAAAGCCACTTCAGCCACCAAAATCCTTCTGGGGGTTTAGAAGCAATTTATGGCCAAAAGGAGGGCTGAGCTTAAAGCTGATTCAACCTTAGGAGCGCCGAGTCAGAAGCGCCGAATCTACAGGTACTCTGAACAAGAATCTGGCGGTTCCGAGATTACTCAGGCAACTTCCACGGCAGCCCGCAACTCAGGATAAAGAGGAAATGCCTCAGCCAGTTCCAGAACCTGCTTGCGGATGCGGGCCAACGCCTGCACGTCCTTATGGTTATTGAGGGCTTCAACGATCCATGCGCCGGTCTGGGCCATCTCTTTTTCTTTCATGCCACGCGTGGTGAGAGCGGGCGTGCCAATGCGGATTCCGCTGGGCTTGAGCGGCGGATTGCTATCAAAGGGAATTGCATTTTTATTGACGGTAATTCCGGCCTGTCCCAGGGCATTTTCCGCTTCGCTGCCAAGTATACCGTGGGCAAAAACGTCGATCAGCATGAGGTGGGTGTCCGTTCCACCGGTGATTATGCGGAATCCCTCATCCATGATCTTGCGGGAAAGGGCCCTGGCATTGGCGACAACCTGTCCTGCGTAATCTTTAAACGACGGTTGCAACGCTTCGCGGAAGCAGACCGCTTTAGACGCGATGATATGGACCAACGGGCCGCCCTGAATGCCGGGGAATGCAATTTTATCGACTGCGGCCGCCAACTCCTGACGGCAAAGTACCATGCCGCCGCGCGGTCCGCGGAGTGTCTTGTGCGTGGTGGTGGTGACAATGTCAGAGTGCGGAACGGGCGAGGGATGCGCTCCTCCGGCCACCAATCCCGCTATATGCGCCATATCAACCATGAGTTTGGCGCCGACTTTATCCGCGATTTGCCGCATACGGGCAAAATCAATCACGCGAGCATACGCGCTGCCTCCGCCGATAATCATTTTGGGGCGCTCGCGGACGGCAATCTCCTCCATCTCTTCATAGTCGATGGTTTCAGTGTCTTTGCGGACGCCGTAAGGAATGATCTTGTACATCTTGCCGGAAAAATTCAGCGGATGGCCGTGCGTGAGATGGCCTCCGTGAGCAAGATTCAATCCCATGACGGCGTCCCCCGGCTGCAACAGAGCCATATACGCAGCCATATTGGCCTGTGAGCCGGAATGCGGCTGAACATTGGCATGGTCGGCGCCAAAAATCTGTTTGGCCCGGTCACGCGCCAGGGTCTCGACAACATCGGCAAACTCACAGCCGCCGTAATAGCGTTTGCCCGGATATCCCTCAGCATACTTATTGGTAAAGACGGAGCCCGCAGCTTCCAGAACAGCCATGCTGACGAAGTTCTCTGATGCGATCAGTTCCAGACCCTCATGCTGGCGATCGGTTTCATTGGCAATTGCGCGGGCGATTTCAGGATCAGATTCAGATAGAGGGCGGGACATCCAGTTATTCTTCATGACAATGAAATCTTACTAGGAGAACCGGGAAATGAGCGAGTTTCCGCTTTCCGGACCGGCGCGGTTTCCGCAGCTACTAAGATGCATTTGCCGGATGCGCTGCTTTCGCCCTGGCAGTCAGCGAGCTGGTATTTCGGCTGGGACGGTTTCACATGGTCAGCAAGCCACTGATCGAACGGCTTTTCCGGAAGTCCGGCTTCCATCCGAACCACCGGCGTGTTTTTTAAGCGCTCAATCCATGACTGGCCCAGGCCTTGATTCTGGCCTTTGCCCTGGCTGCTACACTTGTTCCCCGCGAATAGGCCGATCAACAAACGAAAACAGAACCCTCATGGAAGAGCCTTCTTATTCCTTAGGAACGGCCGGGGTCAAGCCTTTTGCGTAAACATCCGGGCGATGGATCTCCATCCAGCTGTCAGGGTTTTTGATCGCGGTGAATCCAAATCTGGCATACAGGCCGTGGGCGTCCTTGGTTGCCAGCATCCAGCGGCGTAGCCCCTGCAAATCCGGATGGCCCATGATGCACTCCATCAACCAACTTGAGAGCCCTGTCCACGATAAGACGGACCGATGAACACGTCAGCCAGATAAGCGAAGGTCGCCAGATCAGAGATGATGCGAGCAAAACCTACCTGCTGATGCCGGTGATAGACGCCGAAACAAATGGAGTTTTCAATCGACTTCCGGACCGTCTGGACGGGAATTCCTTTTGCCCAGTAAGAGTTGGTCAGGAACTCATGCACCATGCCTACATCAACACGCGCAGGATCCGTGCTGATCTCATAATCACCTTTCGACCACAATTGGTGCATCAGCGGTCCCTGGCGGTGCCGGAAGCGTCCTCTTCCTTTTCAATGGCCGCGATCTTTTCCACACGGCGTTCATGGCGGCCACCGGCAAACGGCGTGGCAAGCCATTTATCAACGATGCGAAAAGCCTCATCGGCATTGATGATGCGGGCGCCGAGCGCGAGAACGTTGGCGTTGTTGTGCTCACGGCTCATCTGTGCTTCGTATTCACTGCTTACGTTGGCGGCCCGTATGCCATCGACCTTGTTGGCAGTGATCGCCATGCCAATGCCGCTGCCACACACCAGAATGCCCAGATCGGCGCGTTGCCCGCTCACATCATGGGCCACCGCGCGAGCATAGTCAGGATAGTCCACCGACTCCGCCGAGGATGTGCCTTC
>DATCAX010000701.1:0-5793 GCA_036512375.1 Candidatus Angelobacter sp.
GGTCGGGCGCCACCACAATCGACAGCAACGGCAAAGGCGGAATAGAGATCACAGACCATTCCGACGGTTATCTTGACGGGGGAATCGACATCTCCGGCAACACCGGCGCTGGCGTCCTGGTTGATCTGAGTTCCCTGCTCAACAGCCTGGGCGGCAACACCATCAAGAACAATACTGATGACGGCATCGTTTTGAATACCATGTCCGTTCTTAAGTTTGCGGCCAATGACACGATTACAGGCAACGGCAAACTCGCCCTGGAGTGCAACAATAACTCGATGGTCTCAGGCGACGTCAGCACGTATAAACCGAAAAAGTGCGGTCCGGCTTTCCAGGCAAACCCCATTAACTGAAATGGTCGGCTGAAGAAAAATGGGCCGTCGCGAGGCGGCCCATTTCATTTCACGTTGAGACCCAACATCTTGAAATAAAGAGGACGAAGGCCTACTGAGTTCCGATTGCACCTTTCTGCTCGCCCAGCAGGAACTGCTGCACAAACAGGATGGTGGAATAGAAAAGAAAATCCTGATTTTTCTTCTTGGCGTAGCCGTGACCTTCGTCATTCGCCATCAGGAACCAGGTCTGGATGCCATTGTTCTTCAGCTTGTCCAGCATCTGCCGTGATTCGGACCAAGGCACGCGTGGATCATTTTTTCCTACCGCCGCAAAGACAGGCTTGCGGATCTTTTCAGAGTTGTTCAGCGGCGCGGTCTTCTCCAGATACTCGCGGATTTTGGGATCACGCTCATCGCCATACTCCACGCGACGCAAGTCGCGGCGGTATGCCTCCGTGTGCTCCAGCAGCGTTACCAGGTTGGACGGGCCAACAATCGGCAGGCTGCAGCAGATTTTGTCGTTGTATTCATAAGCGACGGCCCACGTCATGTAACCGCCATAGCTGCCGCCGGTAATCATAATCTTGCCGGCATCGAGCGCCGGGTTCTTGCCAATCCAGTCCAGCAGCGCACCAATGTCTTTGTGTGTATGATCGCGATTGACGCCGTTATCGAGCTTGAGAAAAGTCTTGCCGTATCCCGTTGACCCGCGCACGTTGGGAAAGATCAGCGCCACGCCCATCTCATTCAGGTAGAAGTTGTTCCTGCCCAGAAATCCGGGACGGTACTGCCCTTCCGGGCCGCCATGAATGTTCACTATCACCGGCCGTTTGCCGGGGAACTTTGTTGTGTCCGGCATATAAAGGAAGCCAGAAATTGTTTTGCCATCGAATGTTGGCCACTTGATGAGCTGCGGTTCGGCGAAGGTAGCCGTATTCAGACCGCCGGTTTCGCTGGAAGTCCAGCGCTCAAGTTTGTTTGATGTCACGTCAACTGAGTAAACGTCGGCTGTCGATCTTGCACTGGTCAACACAAATCCCAGGTCACGGCTGTTTTTGTGAAAACTCAGCCCGCCGATTAAGCCGGTGGGGATCCCCGCAACCGGACGGTATTTGCCCGTCGCTGCATTCATCAAATACAGCTTGCTGATGCCGTCTTCATTCGTAACGAAGGCCAGTGTTTTTCCATCGTCGCTGAGATCAACTTCATCCACGTCCCACTTGATATCTGTCGTGAGATAAGTGGGCTTCATGGTTGCCAGATCAAAATATGCCAAACGCTGAAATTCCGAATCGCGATCGGTCGTGGTGTAGAAGCCTTTGCCATCTTTGCTGAATGGGCCGCCGCTGTACGCAATTTGTACGTCGCCGGATTTAGGCGTCAGCATCTTTTTTTCGCCGGTTGCGACATCCACCAGCCACAGATACGTCTCGTTGGCGGAAACTTCATTCACCACCAGCAATTTCTTGTTGTCGGCAGCCCAGCTCGCAATGCCCCATCCGCCACCGTCGAGTTGCAAAAGCATTTTGTCCGACTTGGGATCCGTCGGGTCTATTACATAAATATCGTTGTCCTGGCCGGTTCGCCGGGTAGACGTATAGGCGATGCGGTTATCGTTGTGTGCGAAGGTTCGGCCGGTGTTGCGTGACTTGCCATCCGTCAATAGGGTAACGTTGCCGCTGGCGATGTCATAGCGATAAATCTGGAACCACTCGCCCCCGCCGATATCCTTGGAGAAAGTGAAATAATCCCCCTTTGGGCCGTAGTGGCCGCCGCCTGTACGATCAGGGAAAAACGTAAGCTGCGTACGATCGCCGCCGGGCATCTTGACCATATGAATTTGCGGCACGTCGGCAAACCGCGTTCCGATCAGCATCTCTCTCTTCGTCGGATGCCAGTCCTGCAATCCAGCGGCGCGAAACTCACCATACTGGTTGGCTTTTTCTGCGATCACTGCCGGCACCGGTGGAATGTTTTCCACCACTAGATTGTCACCCGGCTTGAGCACCGCTGGCAGGGCCGCTGGGGCACCCTGCGCGCAGAGCACGGACGACGCAAGCATGATCGTCGCCAGCAAAACAGTGAGGCGAAAATTCCTAAAAGGAAAAGATAGTGGTTTCAAGATCCCTCCATGGGGTGCCGCGAGAAGCCTAATTGCACTGTTCATCGTCGTCAAGGAGTGGGACGTTCAGACGCGGCCGCGGTTAGCAAGGGCCTTGCGACAGGCGCTTAAGCGGCGAGCGTCACGATGGGGTCGAACTCGTAAATAAACGTTCCGCGCTTTCCGGATTTGGCCGCCGCCGCCATGGCTTTACCGGCAATCTCAGCCTGCATGGAGTGATATTTTCGCAGCGGGCCGAATGTAAGCAGGTCGAGCACGGGAGCAAGCTTCATTCCTATCACCTCGCCCAGCCTGAATTCCGAACGCTTGCCAATCAGTAGACTTGGACGCAAAATATGAAGCGCCCTGAACGGCAGTTTGCCCAATTCCCGTTCCATCTCGCCTTTGGTGTGCAGATAGAAATTCTTGCTGGCTGGATCCGCCCCCACGGAAGACACCACAACAAATTGCTCCGCGCCGGCATTGAGAGCCTGTTCCGCTGCTCGCAGCGGCAATTCGAGATCAACATGCCGGAATTCCTCTTGCGATCCTGCTTTGCGAATCGTGGTACCCAGCGCGCAAAAGACGTCTTGTGCACACTGGAAATCTTCTGCTTTCAAGCCGGCCAAGTCGGCCACACGCTGCGCAACTTTGGCGCGGGTCAGTGAAGGCATTTCCCTGCGCCCGAATGTCAGTACTCGCGTGTAGTCCGGATCGTCCACCAGCGCCCTGAGGCAAAAGCCTCCAACCAGCCCCGAGGCGCCCAGTACTACTGCTGTCCGCGAATTCACGCGGACCTTCTGTTGTAATTTACATTGCTGAAGCTCATGACACTACTGTAACAATTTTCTTGGGCAAACAGTTTTTGACACGCGGTTTCTGCCACTGCTACTATCAAGTGGCGGTTCATGCGGTTGACATCAAGGCAGAGTCAAGCAGCACCGGACTTACGAAGCGCCTGAGATCGAAGCCGTTGAATTCGGATGTGGAATCTTCGTTCCCGCCTTGCATGCGTCCCCGTCGTCTAGCCCGGCCTAGGACATCGCCCTTTCACGGCGGTAACACGGGTTCAAATCCCGTCGGGGACGCCAAAAAATCAATGACTTAGCGGCGTCCGGGTCGTAATTCCCACAACACTCCACAACAATGGTTAAGTTCATGCGTGTCCAACATTGCCTGTGCGCATGATCGGAACCGTTTTGAAGTCCCTAGGAATCGGAGCCCGGATTCGTTGACTATCCGAGCGCGGTAAACTGCAACCCATGAACAAAGTCTTGTGTGGAGGCAGTGTGATGCTAAGGTAGGCCCACTGGGCCCGAGGCAGGCGCTTTATCCTGTTCCATTTCTGGCGTACGCATTTTTCAAGCGGCGCTGGGCTCCGTTCCAAAATCCCTACGCTTTTGCTGTCGCTAAATGATTGATTCTGGAAAGTTGAAAGAGCCTCTGCGAATTGTTTCTAAACCACATGAGACTGTTGAAAAACTCGGCTACCAAGTCGAGTTTTTTGTTGGTGATAACCATCAAGTGTGCTACTCAGATGTTTAGGAGGAGCACACCGAATGATGGGTGAACAAGCGCGGACCGAGTCACTGTTCTACTACTTCCGCCTGGAAGAGCAGATTCCCGAAGATCACCTGCTGCGAATGCTGGACCGCTATATCGATTTCAGCTTTGTGCGCGAACGGCTTAAGACCTTCTACAGTTCGACCGGTCGTCCCTCGATTGACCCCGAGGTGCTGCTGCGGCTGTTGCTGGTCGGCTATCTGTACGGCATTACCAGCGAGCGGCGTCTGTTGGATGAAGTGCGGATGCATCTGGCTTATCGGTGGTTCGCGCGCTTGGACCTCAATGTCGAGATTCCCGATCACTCGACCTTCTCTAAGAATCGGCACGGACGCTTTCGCCAGTCGGGAGTATTCCGAGAAGTGTTCGAGGAGATCGTACGTCGCTGTGTCGAAGCCGGCCTGGTGGAAGGCGAGACGCTGGCCGTGGACGGGACCATGGTGGCAGCCGATGCCAGCCAGCAAAGCCGGGTTCGGCGGGAGGAGTTGCGGGATGCAGCGCAGGTATCGAGAACAGTGCAACAGTATCTGGCAGAGTTGGAGCAAGCGAATCCGGTCGCAGATCCGGCGCTGGTTTCCACTACCGATCCCGACGCACTTATGGCAACCAAGGGTGGCGGATCGGCGCGGATGGCTTATTACGACAACTATCTCATCGACACCTCCAGTCGGGTGATCCTGGAAGTCGAAGCAACGCCCGCGCTGTTTCATCAGGAGACAGCAGCCGCGCGAAGGATGATGGAGAGAAGCGAGAAGCTGGGTCTTCGTCCCAAGAATCTGGCAGCCGACAAGGCCTATGGGAGTGGAGAGTTCCTGGCATGGTTGATGGCGCGCGGCGTAAACCCGCATATTCCTGTCATTGACCGTCGCCATCAGACCGGCGGGCGTTTCACCCACGACCAGTTTCGCTATGAAGCTGCGGAGAATGCCTACTACTGTCCGGAAGGAAAAGCTCTGCGCTATCGCGGTCTCAAGATCAAGGCTCAAAGTTATTCTTATTGTTCCACGGAGGCGCAATGCGAAGGTTGTCCGCAAAAGAAGCGCTGCACATCAGGTGCCTACCGCGCGCTGTCTATCCACTGGGACGAAACAGTCCGGCAGGCCGTACGCGCTTTGGTGGGAACTCCAGCTTACGAGCGTTCGCGGCGGGCCCGATACAAGATCGAAGCACTCTTTGCCGAGCTCAAGCAGCGGATGGGACTGCGGCGGGTACGACTACGTCGATTGTGGAATGTCTCCGAACAGTTCTTGTTGGCCGCGACCGCCCAAAATCTGAAACGGCTGGTGCCGTTTCTGGCGCAACGCAACCTGCCGCCAGGAGCGAGTGGCGCGTGAAAGCACGAAGGCATGAGCCAAAGCAATGACAGAGAATAAAAGAGCGGGAAACTCCCTATCAGCACTTCTTCATAAGAACCTCCTGCGTCGTTTCCGCCTACTTTTTCAACAGTCTCACATGTTTGTGGAACGGCTGGGAAAGAATGAAGCCATCCTGCGAGCACGACTGAAATAAATGATGCATGAAACGCTTTGGACTTCCCCTCCTCCGCTGGCAAACAATATTGGTAATTTGGTCTTATGGCGTTGCGTCTTGATGATTTGGCAGGACCACTCTTCGGCGAGCGAATTATCCCGTAGGTTGACGTTTGAGGCTTGGCCAAGGCTACGAAGTAAAAAATCCCAACGTCTATGTTTATAGACGCCGGGACATTTACATCTGGCGATTGATTTGCTGAAAGTCGCCAAGCAATCTACGGGAGGTGTGGATCGTTGAAAACGACTGAAGGCTCACCGGGAC
>DATCAX010000702.1:0-2934 GCA_036512375.1 Candidatus Angelobacter sp.
GCACGGCTGGCCCAAGATGACGAAAGGAACCATTAACGCCGCCATCAGCCGAGACATGGTCCGTCGCGCACGCATGACCACACGCCGCGGAATCCAGAGCAAGCAGGGCCGTGAAGCCATCACGCACTGGCAGGTAACGAAACAACTTGAAGGCGCTTACGGCAAGTTCTCCCTGCTGGAGGTGAGGATTGAGACGGGAAGGACGCACCAGATCCGGGTACATCTCTCTTCCATTGGCCATCCGGTGGCGGGCGACACGCTGTATGGCGCTCCGCGCCCGCAGGGTTACGGAGGTACAGCGCCAGAGGTGGCATCTCTGGAAAGGAACTTTCTGCATGCTTTCGCGATACAATTCCGTCATCCAATCAGTGACAGGCCGCTTTCATTCCAGCAGCCGTTACCGGCTGAGTTAAGTGACTTTCTCCGGCGAATCGGGGATTGAGGATTGTTTTTCCCAGACTATAATGAGCAAGAGAGCCCCTGACATGTTTCCCAAGAAGGCATTCGCGATGTTATTCGCGGTCACGCTGGTTTGCTGCTGCGCCATGGCGCAAACCGCGCCGGCAACGCCGCCAGCCGCTGGGCAGACCCCATCGCCTGCCGCGAATGCCGTTACGCCCGGCTCGGCGGCCTCTGCGCCAGACGATACGCTGCCAGTGCAGACTTTCCATAGCCGGTCTGATGAAGTTAACGTCATTTTTACAGTCACCGACAAGCACAACAAGTTCATCAGGGACCTTAAAGAAAGCCAGTTCAAGTTCCTGGACAATAACAAGCCGCCGAAGCAGATCATGAATTTTTCCGCGGAGACGGACTTGCCGCTGCGGGTCGGGTTGTTGATTGACGCCAGCAATTCCATCCGCGATCGCTTCCTCTTTGAGCAGGATGCGGCAATTGAGTTTCTTCACCAGATTATCCGTCCCCGAACCGATAAAGCGTTTGTGCTGGCCTTCGACGAAGTGTGGGACCTGACGCAGGACTTCACCGGCGACCTGGACAAGCTGACCAAGGGCGTAAAGGTCATCCGTCCGGGCGGCGGCACCGCATTGTGGGACGCCGTGTTTTATGCGTGCCGCGACAAGCTGATGAAAGAGCGTGAAACCGGCCCGGTTCGCAAGGCAATCATTTTAGTTTCAGACGGGGATGACAATCAGAGCCGCGTTCTGCGTCAGGAAGCCATTGAAATGGCCCAGCGCGCCGGCGTGATCGTCTATACCATCAGCACCAATCTCAGTAATAATCCTGATGAAGGCGACCGCAGCCTGAAAATGCTGGCGGAAACCACCGGCGGCCAGGCCTTCTTCCCTTTCAAGCTTCAGGATGTGGCCAACGCATTTCACGACATTCACGAAGAACTGCGGAGCCAGTATTCGGTGTTCTATAAGCCTGAAGGCTTTGAGGCAAATGGACAGTTTCGTCCCATCCAGATCGCTGCAGAAAACAAGAAGTTCAAGGTCCGGGCGAAAAAGGGATATTACGTCCCTCGGCAGTAAAGTTTTGCGGAAAAGACAAAAGAAGCCCGGCATTGACCGGGCTTTTTTATTTGTAACCAGGTTTGCGAACAGCTTTTGGCCACATGAGATCGTCGAACGAGCAACTATAATGATTAATTCAACGGCATTCTATGACTCTTAAACAACATTTGATTTTCTTCGTCGCGATGGCGATTGCCTGGGGCGCTGCCACAGCGCAGCAGCCAACTCCAGCGCCAACATCGGCTGGCGGCCAGCAGCGGACCGGCGATTCCAAAGGCGATTCGAAGAATGAAAAAGTCCCCACCGTTCGCGTCCGCACGGACGAAGTCAACGTGGTTTTCACCGTCGTGGATAAGGACGGCAAATTCGTCCGCGACCTGAAGCAGGACCAGTTCAGGATTCTGGACAACAAGCTCCCGCCACGACAGATGATGAACTTTGCCGCGCAGACGGACTTGCCGTTGCAGGTTGGCTTACTAATCGATGCCAGCAACTCCATTCGCGACCGCTTTCAGTTTGAGAAGGATGCAGCCTCAGAATTTCTCTATGAAATCATCCGTCCCAAGTCTGACCGCGCTTTTGTGCTGGCTTTTGACGAGACCTGGGACGTAACGCAGGATTTTACCGGTGACCTGGATAAGCTCCGGACGGGCATAAGAGTAATCAAGGCGGGCGGCGGGACCGCGCTGTGGGACTCAATCTATTTTGCGTGCCGCGACAAGCTGATGAAAGAGCCGGCTGGCGGCGCCGTGCGCCGGGCAATCATTCTGATCTCTGACGGCGAGGACAACCAGAGCCGCGTGTATCGCCAGGAAGCAATCGACATGGCGCAGCGTGCTGAAGTAATCATTTATACGATCAGCACTTCGCTGGTGGAGAGACATACCAAAGGCGACGACGATTTGAGGACACTGGCCGAAGCCACCGGAGGCCGTGCCTTCTTTCCCGTAAAGCTCGATGACGTGGTCACGGCTTTTTCGGATATTCAGGAAGAACTGCGCAGCCAGTATTCTGTTTCATACCGGCCAGACCAGTTTGTGGCCAACGGGCAGTTCAGGCCGATCCAGATTGTGGCTGACAGCAAGAAATACAAAGTTCGCGCCAAAAAGGGATATTACGTGCCGAAGCAGCAGGCGGAATAGCGCCGCCGGCTGCGAATCGTACTATTTGCTCGCGGCGGTATCATTCGGCGGATAATAGCCCTTGCGCGCCTGAATCTTGTATCCGTCTTTGGATTTGACCTCAAGCTTGCGGAATTTTCCGTCATTCACAGGGATCGTGGAACTGAAGCCAAGCAGGTACTGGCTGCGCAATTCAGCGGCAATCTCTGCAAAGGCTTTATCCAGCTTGTCGGGGCCTCTAACCGTGATGATACGACCGCCGGTTTGCTCCGCAAGTTTGCTCATGTCTCCGTAGTTCGAGGGATACCGCGGATCTGTGATGAGCAGCACGTAAGTCA
>DATCAX010000703.1:0-2730 GCA_036512375.1 Candidatus Angelobacter sp.
CCATGTATGTGGATGACTTGTTGGTGGGAATTTTGGCTGGACTGGTGGTGTTTGCTTATGAGCAGCGCCGATCGAGAGACATACGGCAGAAGGTGGCGGTGATTGCCGCCATGAATCATCACGTCCGCAACGCATTGCAAACCATTTCCTACGTGCCTTACACCGAGCAGGCGAAGCAGATGCTGTTGATCCAGCAGTCAGTGAACCGGATCCAGTGGGCGCTCAAAGAGATACTGCCGGGCGAAGGCAACGAAACCCAGAGTTTTCCGCCAACCATGGCCGTGACAGACTTGAAAACCCTTGAGGCCGAGCCGCAGACAGGACGGCAAATAAAGGATGAAGCGGGAAGTTGAGTCGATTTTGAGGCTGGCAGCCGGCGTGCGCGGAAATGATGGAGGAGCAGGCTGTAAGCGATTTTGAGAATGTATTAAGACTTTGCGGAAATCACTGGAAATCTGTGGTTGAAGCCTAGGGCCTTTCCCTTTTTGGAGCCTCTTTCTCCGTGACGCAATTGATTCGTCCTTCCTTGCGTTAACTCCACCATCCGTTGCTCCGGCTGCTCTCCACGGAACTGCTGATCTGCCAGAACCCTGTCGAGCGTTCATCCGACCCTTCCTCGGATCGGCGAATGACCGGCGATCCTGGAGCGCTATTTGGGTGATTTGTGGCGCCCCCGATTCTGCCCTCGCATATGGTCAAAAATCTCAAACGTGTTGCAAGGGCGTGATTTTACAGCACCCAGCTCCATATTATCTGAACCGGTGGCGTAACAAAACAGACGCCGGACCGATTCCAACAGTTCAGTTGCCGGGCGTTGTCATAAGATGAAGCCGGTGGCTAAAGTGGACCAGCGCGATTTGGGTCAGCCGTTTGGCGTTGTTCCAGTAGGGCTATAGAATAACAATCGTGAAAGAGAGTTCTTGCAAGAAATTTTTGGGCCGAAACGTCTCGAACTTGATGCTTGGCCCTGGGAGCTTAGTCTGTCTCAGCCTAAGTGTCCTGTCCTGCGGTCTTCTGGCTCAGTCTCAGCAGCCCGCTATTGTCCAAGCACCGGGAACAGGGATGTCAGTTGGCCAGCAGCAGCCCGACCGGTAATTGGCAGGAAGCATCAGCGGCACAGTGGTTGATGGAACTGGGGCCGTCGTCGTCGGCGCTCGGGTGACACTTACCCGTGCAGATCAATCTCCACCGCAAGAGGCGCTATCAGGCTACGATGGGCAATTCGCCTTTGCCAACGTCGTTCCCGGGACCTTCCAAATCAGAATTACGGCGGTGGGCTTCGCGACGCAAACATCCTCTGGAATCCTGCATTCGCGGGAGAGCTACATTGCCCCGCCTAGTGCGTTGGCTCCCGAGAACGTTAACACTGACGTACAGGTTACAGTCCCACGGACCGAAGTGGCAGAAGATCAGGTCAAGGTTCAAGAAAAGCAGCGAGTGCTCGGAGTGGTTCCAAATTTCTATGTCAGCTACGTCCCCGATGCGGTTCCTCTCACCTCGAAGCTAAAGTTCAAGCTTGCCTGGAAGACGATGATCGATCCAGTCACCTTCGCACTGGTTGGGGTGACCGCGGGAGTGCAGCAGGCGCAAAATGATTTCAGTGGATATGGGCAGGGCGCACAAGGTTATGCAAAGCGCTTCGGTGCGTCCTATGCTGACACTGCTACCAGCGCGTTCATCGGAAGCGCCGTCCTGCCATCGCTCCTGAAACAAGATCCTCGTTATTTCTACAAGGGAATTGGTAGTACGCGATCACGAATTCTGTATGCGATCGCCAACTCAGTTATCTGCAAGGGCGACAATCAACGCTGGCAGCCAAATTACTCGGCAATCCTCGGAGGCCTCGCCTCAGGCGGTATCTCGAATCTCTACTATCCAGCGAAAGATCGTGGAGCAGCATTGGTGTTCGAAAACACGCTAATCGGGACTGGCACAACTGCCGTCCTCAACCTCCTGCAAGAATTTGTCGTCCGGAAGTTGACACCGCATGTTTCGAATTACGATACGGCCCGACCCTGATCCGGAAATCAAGTTCGTGTGGTCGGCCATTAAGTAGGCCTACTGGGCCCAAGCCAGAGGCTCGCGTTGGGTGATCAGCCAAGCTGTTGATTGACTTCCCATTATGGGGTGTCGTGTGGTCAAAAATCTGAAACGTGTGCACGGCCGTGACTTACAACTCCTCACGTTCCTCTTCGTATGTCCTTTCTTCAAACTGGAATAGCGCGTAGAATCCGGTTTTCCATGACAACGAAGATGCAGGAAGCGGATAAATGATCTGGGCGCGCATGCTGTCCTACATCACCGGAACGGTGGACCAGGAGCTGTTGTTGAGGAACGAGTATCTGGCCGCCGAGAACCGGATTCTCAGAGCCCAAATCAAAGGCAGGTTGCTGTTATCTGACGCCGAAAAAGTTACGCTGGCCGAAATCGCCCACCGGCTGGGGCGCAAAGCTCTGAAAGAAGTAGCCGCTGCCGCGAAGCCCGACACGCTCCTGGCCTGGTACCGCAAGCTCATCGCCAACAAGTTTGACGGATCGAAGTTCCGTAAATCCCGGGGTCGCCCGAGAGTTGACGAAGAAATCGAGCGGTTAGTGGTGCAGATGGCGAGAGAGAATCCCGGTTGGGGTTACGACCGGATCGTGGGCGCCATGGCCAACCTGGGTCACCAACCGTCGGACCAGACGGTGGGCAATATTCTCCGACGGCATGATATTCCACCGGCTCCCAAGC
>DATCAX010000704.1:0-3249 GCA_036512375.1 Candidatus Angelobacter sp.
TTCCCTTTTCCAGCAGGCGCAGCCGGGCCCGCTTGCCTTCCAGCCGGTAGTCGCCACGTTTTGCGCTCACCCGCGCGAAGGTGTAGGCCATGATGGCGATGACGGCGCGGTCGCGCAGCCCCTTGATGTCCGCAATCTCTCTAAACCCCGTATGGTCAAAAAACTCATCGGGCATCTCAGTTCATGCCGCTTCGCGCTTATAGTATTTCAGCAGTCCACCCAGCCGCTCCCGATACCGTACTTTTCCCTGTTTCCGACTCGCTGGTTGATTCCGCAGCGGAAAAAGAAGCAAGTTGTCTTTGCCTTGGTGATTTCGTTCTTCATGGTAATGGGCTTCGTAATGGTGCAGCGTCCGCCTCAGCGAACCTTCCCCGCACAAGATCAGCTTCGACAGGCATTCCTCCTTAACAGATCTGACCCAGCGTTCCGCATACGCGTTCAGATTCGGACTTCTGGGCGGCAAGGCAAGGGTCTTTACGCCTCCTGCGTGAATCACCTGGCGAAACGATGGGCAGTATTTGCTGTCGCGATCGTGAAGTAGATACCTGTGACGGGCGAGGAACCCGCTCTCCTCCATCGTTACATTGCGCGCCATCTGTTCCATCCATTCCTGATCGGGATGCCGCGTCATCCCAGCCAGGCAGATCCTCCGACTTTCCGAGTGAATGAAAAACAGCACATAGTAGGTCATCAACCCTTTCAGCGTCAGCACTTCCACCGTGAAGAAGTCGGTCGCTGCCAGTACCGCCATGTGAGCGCGTATAAAGTCCTTCCAACTCGTTGTCAGCTTCCGCTTGGGAGCCGGTGGAATATCGTGCCGGCGGAGAATATTGCCCACCGTCTGGTCCGACAGCCGGTGACCCCGGTTGGCCATGGCGCCCACGATCCGGTCGTAACCCCAACCGGGATTCTCTCTCGCCATCTGCACCACCAGACGCTCGGTTTCTTCGTCAACTCTTGGGCGACCCCGGCATTTACGAAACTTCGATCCGTCGAATTTGTTGGCGATGAGCTTGCGGTACCAGGCCAGGAGCGTGTCGGGCTTCGCGGCCGCCGCCACTTCTTTCAGAGCTTTCCGTCCCAGCCGGTGGGCGATTTCGGCCAGCGTAACTTTTTCGGCGTCAGATAACAGCAACCTGCCCTTGATTTGGGCTCTGAGAATCCGATTCTCGGCGGCCAGATACTCGATCCTCAACAACAGTTCCTGGTCCACCGTCCCGGTGATGTAGGCCAACATGCGCGCCCAGATCATTTCCCCGCTTCCTGCATCTTCTTTGTCATGGAACACCGGATTCTACGCGCTATTCCAGTTTGAACAAAGACATACGAAGAGGAGGTAGTGGGCAGCTTTGGATTTCCACAGGGGCAGTCACAAAGGGGTACGTCGTAGCGGTTATGTAAACTGCCCACTCGCGGGAATGCCAGAATCCTGGATTCCTTATTTGCGCCTGATCGGTGGTCGGCAGTAGGGCGTGTCTTGCGTCGTTACAAGGTCCACGAGCTGTTAGCGCAGGGCCAAATTCTCCTGAAGGAGATCGCGGCGAGAGCGAAACAAGCGTTGGAGAAGTCCAAGCAGGTGCCATAGCCAGCGGAACGTGAGCTAGATTTATACCAGACAGGCTTGCCAGCGTCCCTCTGAAGTTATTGAATTGACACCAGATCGGAATTTGGCGAGGGACAGGTACGGTTTCTAGCTCCCCCGTGCTCTCAACGGAGTTATGATTTACCCGAGGGCCTCACCATGGGGAGCACGCCGAGACATCAACGTCTCACTCGGCTCCGCCGCATCGAGGTTAGCGCTCTGCTGGGTATGAGCGTAGCCGCAGCTGGAATTGTGCTTGAGTCGTTTACAGAGGATCATCCAATCCTCAGTATTGAATCGCTCGACAACGTCCTCACCGGAATCCTTGCCGCTCTTTTAGCTTTCACATACGAGCAGAAACGTTATCACGTGGCGATGGACAAGGTTCGCGTCATCGCGGAAATGAACCACCACGTCCGCAACGCTCTCCAGGCAATTATCTGTTGCGGATGCCTTTCCGAGCAGAAAGCGCAAATGAAACTGATTGCGGAATCAGTGAAGCGAATTGAGTGGGCTCTCCGCGAGATCTTACCCGGAGATGTCGAGAGCAAGGACTAGGCATGCCAGCACGGAAGTGCCAAATTCCATTGTATGCTGCTGGTCCAAGGAGAAAGGGACTGTTGCATCTCCGATGGAAGGCTGCTCATCATAGCTTTCAGGAGCTAATAATGAAATTTTTCTCTGCGAATCTAGAAACGTTACGCGAGCTTTATCACAACCAACTCAGAATGCTGCTTTCGACTGAGCAGCAGATCACTGAAGCACTGCCCAAGATGATTGAGAAAGCTACCGATACCCAGCTGAAACAGGCATTCCAAACCCACTTGCAGGAAACTCATGTTCACGTCACGCGGTTACAGCAGATTCTCAGGGCGGAAACTCACGATGCTGAATCGCTCAATTGCAAGGTCCTGGCAGCTTTAGTGGCAGAGGCCGAAGATATGATTAAAGACGCGACCGACGAATCAGTTCGTGACGCTGCACTTATCGCTGCCGCCCAACGCGTTGAGCACTATGAAATCGCTGCCTATGGAGCAGTTCGTCAGTGGGCGCACATACTCGGTAAACCTGAGCAGGTGACGGTCTTGGACCAGACGATCAAAGAAGAAGGACATGCGGATCATTTGCTGACTTCAATTGCAGATCACGTCAATATTGAGGCCGACAGAGCTGCGTAACCACCTATAGGTGCTGCCTTTCTCAGGTCTTCGGGGAAAGGCAGCGCATCTCCTAGCAGGCTGCTGAAAAACTCCGGCTGTGTGTTCGCTTTGAAACCATGGCGATCCGGCCACGCCAGCGAGCGCTTTGGGGAGGGCAGAATATCCGCCCGCGCCGCAGTTCATCCGCCATCCTGCTGATATGCCGGAAAACCAGAACTTCTACATTGTTGAGCACGAAGTCCGGCGATGCCCGGGTGGGAAGGCGTTCTTAACCAGGATCAGACTTGGAAGGTCACCACTTTCCTGAGTCACATGGATAAGCTCCCGAGTGCGGTGGAGAAGGAATGGAAGGCGAGCGCTGGACATCTCTCGCATTGATCACGGAAGGCGACCTGCTTACAAACCTCTAGTAGAACGGCCATCTCCGGGACGGATACAAACGGGCTATTGAGATATCTCCTCGAAACAATCAATATGGGCGGTTAGAACTTTTCAGCGATCCCTGGT
>DATCAX010000705.1:0-7734 GCA_036512375.1 Candidatus Angelobacter sp.
ACGTGCGCAGGCTCAGCGGCGTTAAATGAAGTTCTGGAATACAAGATTGACGCGCTGATGCGGCGCACGCGGAATCGTCCATTACCCGCAGGCAGAATGAGTCTCGCCACCGGGCTGACCGCCGGCATTCTGGCGACGGTGATGGGCCCAGTCTATCTTTCGCTGACGACGAACATCCTTACGGGTGTGCTGGCGTTCAGCACCGCGGTGACGTATCTGGCGTTTTATACGCCGCTGAAGCGCGTCTCGCCGATCTCAACGTTTGTGGGCGCCTTCCCTGGGGCCATGCCGCCGCTTCTCGGCTGGACCGCCGTGCGCGGCAAGCTGGAGATTGAGGCAGTCTTTCTGTTCCTGATCGTGTTCTTCTGGCAGTTTCCACATTTTCAGGCGATCGCGTGGATGTACCGCGAAGATTACGAAGCTGCTGGCATCAAGATGCTGCCGGTGGTGGACACAGAGGGACACAGCGTGATCCGGCAGATGTTTGCGTATTGTTCCACGCTGATTTCCGTAAGCCTGGTTCCGGCTTTGCTGCGGATGACCGGCAAGATTTATCTCTTCGGCGCACTGGCCCTGGGACTGGGATTTTTGTGGTTTGTTTTCCGGCTGGCCCGCACCAAGCTGCCGACCACGTCACCTGACTCCAGACTGTTTGCCCGCCAATTGCTGCAAGCCAGCGTGATTTATCTGCCACTGCTTTTTGCCTTGATGATGCTGAACGTGGTTCATTCATAAATTATGGCGCCCAGCATAAAGAGATGACCGATTACAGCCTCTTCCCCGCCCTGAATGCCACGCTGAACGGCGCCAGCGCCGTCCTGATCACCACGGGCCGGGCGCTGATCGCACGCCAACAGATCCGGCTGCATCGGGCATGCATGATTGCCGCGTTTGCGACGTCGAGCGTTTTCCTGGTGAGTTACCTCTATTATCATGCGCACGTGGGATCGGTGCATTTTCCCGGACAGGGATGGGTGAGGCCGGTCTATTACACCATCCTGATTTCGCACACCATCCTGGCGGTAGCCGTGGTTCCACTGGTAGTGCTCTCGCTGACATATGGACTGAAGTCGCGATTTGACCGCCATCGCAGAATTTCAAGATGGACGTTCCCAGTGTGGCTTTACGTCTCAGTCACCGGCGTTGTGGTTTACGTAATGCTTTATCAGATTTATGGCGGGCATGCCTGAAGAGGTTTGAATCGGGCCGAGAAGGCAGCTAATGCACGCTCAATCAGTTGAAACTTGTCTGCCTGTCGCCAGAAGCGTTCCGATTCCAGGCTTATAACCGTAGAAATCTGCGATCATTTTCAGATAATCGATGATCCGTTCATCATATTTTTTCTTTTCTTCGGCGTTGAGGATACTGTGCTCTGCGTTGGGATCACGCGACAGATCAAACAGAAAACTGCGTGCCGGCGAATCGTAAGTAGTGTACAGATAACGGCCATTCTCATCGAGCAGGCCGTACACGGCCACCTCATCGGAAGCAAAGAACACCTCACTGCGGTGGTCGCTTGCCAGTTCTTTCCGCGTGTCGGAAAATAAAGGGTGACCATACATTGGGTTGGCTCTTATTTGCTTATGCCCGAGCAGGTAATAGAGTGAAGCAGCGATATCCGTCAGGGTCGAAATTTGTTCCGGATCATCCACCACTATCCCCTGCATCGATTTGGGCAAATGGATAATCAGCGGGACATGCATGACTTCGGGATAAATGATGTGGGAATGGCTCTGGCGGCCAAATTCACCGGTTGCGTCGCCATGGTCGGAGGTAAGAATGATGATGCTGTTGTCATACATTGCGCGCGATTTCAGTCCGGAAACAAATTCACCCAGACACTGGTCAACCTGGTGGACTTCATAGGAGAGGCGCCGATTGAATCCGGAACGGTTCCATCCGCTGCTTTGCGCCGTCGGAAGGTTGTTGCGGGCAAACATGTGAACGTTCATCGGCTGGGAATAAAAGAAGACCGGGCGTGTTTTGTCGTTGCGATTATCCAGGGCTTTGTTGAGCTGGCCCACGGTTGAACACATCTCAAACTGATTCCACGACGGCTTGTCTGTATCAAGTTTTACGAGGTCGTCGGTGGGAGAAAGTATTTCCCTGAGCACGCTGTCAAAACTCACAACCATCTGGTAACCGTCAGTTCTGGCGAGTTTCTCCAGGCTGTTCACGTTGCTGAACGGGCGAAGATAGTGTGCGTGCAAGAGCATGGCGCCCGCCCAGATGGCGGGCTCAGAAAGCGTAGTGCCGGCGTATTGGGTGTAGGCATTGCGGAAGACCACGCTGTCAGTTGCGAACCTGTCAATATTAGGGGTGAAATCGACTTTAGGGTTATACGCGCCCAGAAAATCCGGACGCATGGAGTCAATCACGAAAATGAAAACATTCGGACGATCGCCAGCCGTGGGAACAAGGGGATCCACGAGCCTGACTTCGGCGGTCGTCTCAGCGTCGCGAACATTGGTGTATTGGCGGAGAACGCGGCACAGTTCGCCGCATTTTTCAGTTGCTGGCGCGTTGCCCAGAAAATGATGCGCTAGCTGGAGAGAAATGTTCTGGGTAGCGTAACGTTCAATCGAGATGGCCACATCTTCGTTCGTAGGTCCGAGCGGCGAGGCCCAGATGAACTCCGTTGCCCGCAGGGTCTCGTACCCGGCTCCGGCGATTAGCAGAACGGCGATAGTCGCGGCGACCGAATAGGTCCGGGGCCGCTGAAATATTCGATAGCAAGCTGCCGTCACAGCAATCCACAGGATCAGAGTAAATAAACGCTGGAAAATCGAGTTCCAATCCCATTCACCGACCGTAGAAGGCAAGATCAGTGCCAGTGGCGACAACACCGTGAGAGCGATCACTGGAAATAATTTTCCGCTGCGAGTGGTGGCGGCTTGCGGCATCTGGCTTTCTCTGCGCGCGTTCCATGTCAGGACGAAAGAAATGCCGAGCAGCGTCAGGGTGGCGGCTAGCAGCAGCGCGTACAGAACGGAAGACCAACCCTGAAAGCTGAGCGCTGTATCCAGGAGAGTTTCCAACCCGGCGCTCAAGGCGACAAAAACGGCCAGCCCAATCGTGGCGAATTGTATGGCGCGCGGATAGGCGGTATGCACCGCAAGGGCAAAAACCAGATTCAGCAGCGATACAACCAGTATCGCAAGCACCACATGTGTGACAAGGCTCCACAACCCAAGCTCAAAATCTTTTAAATGCACACTCAAAGACTGCCCGGCGTGGTTATATTGCAACTTTGTGCCGAGCGTGGTGAGCAGACACACCGTGGTGGAGGCGAGCAATACAGGAAAATAAGTTACAGAGGACTGCGCGCGTCCAGAACCATGGGGCTTGTACGCAATAAGCTGCAAGATCGCCATCAAAGCGATGGGAATCAGTGAAGCAACGCTCCATGCGTAAGCGTTAAAGCTATTCTGCAATTTAGGAAGGATGGGGTAAAGAGCCAGCAGTATTGCCCCCAGCGTGGACGCACCCAGGAAAATCGAAAACTGTCTGGTTCCTTTTTGCGACCAGTAAGCGCAGGCGGTACACAGCAAGAGCGCCCAGAAAATCTGGACATGGTGAGTCACAAACCAGGGTATCCACGCGTCAGGAGGTGCTTTAATGACCGCATAGTAAGTGTAAGGCAGGTACGCCAGCAGGCAATACGTCGACGTCAGCAAAAGATATGCTGCCCATAAAAGCTTCAGAAGTGTGCGTGACCAGAATTGCATTGCAGCCGATCGGAGTAACTTGCTTCCTGGTTCGATTGTGCGTGGTGTCAGGGCAGCGTGCAAGTGCCAATGGTGCCGGTCGACTATGAATCGGTAAGAGGTGCAGGCGGGTATTCTGGACGAAAACGTCAGATCGCCGCCAGCCTGCATCCAGTGCCAGTTGGTCGTGTAACCCGGATGCCCAGGCGAAAAACGCTGGACAATGAGTTCCCAGAATTGACTCCCTTTAAGAAATCCCGCGATGCTGGTATATTGACGGAAAATCGTAAAGGAAAATGTCTCTCATGGCGAAGAGTGTAAACAAAGTAATTCTGGTAGGAAATCTGGGAAAAGACCCGGAAGTTAAATTCACGCCCAGCGGCGTTCCCGTGGCTAAGTTCAGCCTGGCGACCAATGAGCGTTTTAAAGACAAAGCCGGCGAATGGCAGGACCGGACGGAGTGGCACAACATTGTGGCGTGGCAGCGCCTGGCGGAAATCGTCGGCGAGTATGTGAAAAAGGGATCCAAGATATATATCGAAGGCCGGCTCCAGACCTCGAGTTGGGAAGACAAGCAGAGCGGCGAGAAAAAGTACCGCACTGAAGTCGTCGCAAGCGATCTGGTGCTGCTTGGCGGCCGCGGTGAAGGCGGAGGCGGAGGCGATCACGAAGGACGTTCGTCGCGGGGCGCATCGTCATCATTTGACCAGCGCAGCTCGCATTCTGAAGAGCACGCGCCGGCCTCAGCCGAGATTACCGACGAAGACATCCCTTTTTAAGATCTGTCGCCCATGGGACGGCTTGGCGCTTGAGTACCTTTTAAGAGCGCGGTGCCAGGGATCGCGGGACATTCGCTCTTTTTGCTGGAAAATGGTTTACCGCCGTTGGCGGCGGCTTGACGCAGGCTGTTGGGCCCGGAACTCCCTGTTGGGCATGGGGCTGCGAAGCGCAACCCTATGGAACTGAAGGCCTTGTAAGGGAAATTAGGCCTTGAGTCCTGCCGACTGGGTAAGCCTTCCTAATGGCGTCCTGCCTTCCTTGCCGTTCTTTGTTAGTCGGCAACGACACTTTTTGTCACTTTGAGATCGGAAACTACGTTACATTTGTCTGCATTGCTCAAGCAAAGTCTATATGTATCAATGGCTTAGGAAGACGTCCCCGCCCTCACCGAGAGTTGGCTGGCAACCTGCATATAGAACTAGCAAATCGCTGTTCAATTTGCCAGTGAATGCTCGCAAATCTAGCAACGAAAACTGAATTCCAGAAGGAAGAGAGATTCAAAAATGCGCAAACAAAAAGGTTTTTCATTAATCGAACTGTTGATCGTGGTTGCGATCATCCTGATCATTGCAGCCATCGCCATTCCTAACTTGCTTCGTGCCCGTATTTCCGCCAATGACGCGGCTGCGGCCAGCACTATCCGTACCATCAACACCGCTGAAGTGACATATTCAACCTCTTACGTCGCCGCTGGCTTTGCCGCCACTTTGACGAACTTGGGGCCGAATGGCACCGCTTGCACAGCGCCAATTTCGACTGCCGCATGCCTGGTTGACAACGTTGTGGGTTGCCTCGCCGCGTTCTGCCCCAAAGGTGGATACAACTACATGTTAGGTAGCACAGCACCTGCTGCGGTCCCGGTTCCTGATTACACCGCCAGCGCCAGTCCGCTCGGCGTCGGCACAACCGGCAGCCACAACTATTGCTCCAACACTGACGCCGTGGTCAGAATGAACGCGGTGACCCCTCCAGTTGCGTTTAAGGTTCCGGAAATCGCAGCCAATTGCGCACTCATCGCCAACTACGTGGCTCTCCAGTAAGATTCTCAAAAACTTGATTTAGGCAAGTACCTGGGGGAGGGTATGAGCCCAAAAAAGAGGGGATGGCAAATGCCATCCCCTTTTTTATTTGTCTAAACGGGCGAGCCCCATTTGGAGTCCGGAACTCTGATCGCCTTGCGATAGAATGTCAACCTTATGACAAAATTTGTCAAAAGAGTCGAAGTGCTTACGTTTCTTAATAAAATAAGAACCCATCCTTTCCTGTAACCGCCTGATGAGTAAAGGGTTACAAGATATCCAATGGCAGCGCATATGGGGCTACTAATGGCCGATCAGATGCAACTAAACATTGCGGTCCACCCAAAGCTCGGTACAGATCGTCAAGATCCAAGGGCTCTTGGTAAAAGCTTTGTAAGAGGAGAGTTTTGATGCGCAAACAGAAAGGTTTTTCACTGATCGAGTTGCTGATCGTGGTAGCAATCATCCTGATCATAGCGGCTATTGCGATTCCCAACCTGCTGCGTGCTCGTATTTCCGCCAATGACGCGGCTGCGGCCAGCACTATCCGTACCATCAACACCGCTGAAGTGACATATTCAACCGCGTATGTCGCCGCTGGCTTTGCCGCCACTTTGCAGAACTTAGGGCCGAATGGCACCGCCTGCACAGCGCCGATTTCAACTGCCGCGTGCCTGGTCGATAACGTTGTGGGTTGCCTCGCTGCGTTCTGCCCCAAAGGCGGATACAACTACATGTTAGGTAGCACAGCACCTGCTGCGGTCCCGGTTCCCGATTACACCGCCAGCGCCAGCCCGCTCGGCGTCGGCACTACCGGCAGCCACAATTATTGCTCCAACACTGACGCTGTCGTCAGAATGAACGCGGTGACCCCTCCGGTTGCGTTTACCACTCCGGAAATCGCGGCCAATTGCGCACTCGTCGCCAACTATGTGGCTCTCCAGTAAAATTCTTAAAAACTTGATTTAGGCAAGTACCTGGGGGAGGGTATGAGCCCAAAATGAGGAGATGGCAACAAAGCCATCTCCTCTTTAATTTTTCTGCTTTCCCGCTCTTAGAATTGGGAAACGACTAACAATTTTTGTCACTTGCGACAACTCATGTTGCTCTGGACCTGGCATTAGGAACGGGAAGCCATCCTTTAAGCCATTGAATTTAAAGGTATTGTTTCCTAATCCGGACTCAACCAAAAGGGGGCATTAGTGGCAACAAACATGCATATTATTTGTTCAGGAGCTAGAAGTAGCTTCTTCATTTTGATCGCAGAATAGATAGTGGAAGGCGCTGGGCGTATGGCTAAGAATAAAGGTTTTTCTCTCATTGAGCTTCTGATCGTCGTGGCGATCATTCTGATTATTGCCGCGATCGCGATTCCGAATCTCTTACGATCCCGTATGTTGGCCAATCAATCTGCGGCAGTTGCGACCCTGCGCAACATCAACAACTCTGAGGCGACATATATTATCTCGTACTCCACACAGGGTTACGCAGATACCTATACAAAGCTTGGCCCGGGGACCCCATGCGATTTTACGCACGCTTGCCTGGTAGATGAGGTCGTCGGTTGCGCCACTCAGCCCTGCTCGAAAAGTGGATACAGTTATTTCATCGCCTCAACAGTTGGCGCAGCGCCTTTTACTGACTACCGAACCACCGCAACTCCTGTCGGCTGGGCCTCCACTGGCCTGGAAAATTTTTGCAGCATGAATGACGGCGTTCTACGCAAACAACTCTTGCCCAGTGCGTCCCTTGGATCAGTAGTTTCCCAAACCGATTGTCCGGACCCCACTAAATACATTGCTATTCAATAAACTCAAGGTCGGGAAGACGGGCTTGCGAAGATCCGAAAATTTGCAATAAAATTGCCTCACGTATCCTTCACCTGACATGTATGCAATAGAAATCCAAGGCCTTTCCAAGGAATATGCCGTCGGCTTCTGGAAGAAGCAGCGGCGGCCTGCATTGAAGCCGCTCACCCTGAATGTTGAAGCGGGTGAAACGTTTGGCTTCCTGGGTCCGAACGGCGCCGGCAAGACCACCACGCTCAAGCTGCTCATGGGAATTATCTTTCCCACTTCAGGATCGGCAACGATTCTGGGCAAGGACTTACTTGATCCTGAGGTTAAGAGGAAGATCGGCTTTTTGCCGGAACAGCCCTATTTTTACGATTATCTGAGCGCTCCGGAACTGCTGGATTACTATGGACGACTTTCCGGAGTTCCCGCCAG
>DATCAX010000706.1:0-2448 GCA_036512375.1 Candidatus Angelobacter sp.
TATGGATCGCGCCGACCCGACTGAAAGGTCCGACAGGGAGCGGGCCGAATTCCCGCTCACGCAGCGGCAAAATCTCTTGAGCAGCAAATGAGCAGCAAAACGACAGCAACTTCCCCGTCAGAGGAAGCCCTTTTAAAGGGCAACTCGTGCAGGTCTTTTCAGAGAGCGCTTTGGTATCTGGGGGAGTGTGCTCGATTCTACGGCAGGAGTTTCATCCGTCAGAACGCCGAGCATGATTGGGCTCCCATTGTTGTAGAAAGTCTTTCCCTGGATTCCGATAATCCTGGTTTCTTCGCCTTGCCGCACACGAAACGAGGTGGTGAAATCTTTGCGATGGCGTTGAGCGGCCTGCAAATGGGAAAAGACGGTCTCGCGATCGCCGGAATAATACATCAGGTCCATCAACTGCGCCAGACGAACGCGGCTGGAATATTCGAAGCCAAGCAGCTTTGCCGCAGCCGAGGAGAACGAGAAAATATCACTGGTGATGTCCAGTTCCCATGTTCCGGCCTTGGTGGCGTTCTGTAACAAGCGGAGACGTTGCTGGCCAATGCGAATTTCAGATTCCAGGGCCCTGGTTTTCTGCTGAAGCTTTACCACGCTGCGACGGCGCTGCGTTTCATTGCCATGGACCGGATAGCTTTCCGCAGGATTGATGTGGCTGTGCTCTCCGCAGATGCTGAAAAAAAGCTGGCGGTGCTCAAGGCGGTCAAAAGCGTTGAGCGGATATCCGCACAAAAGATGGAAAGAGTGAAGTTGCGCAAGCTCATTCCACATTTCTTCCAGGCGAATCGTGGCATCGCGCTTGCCTTCCGCCCACAAAAGCGCCACCATCTCCCCGTAGATAACCAGGCGACGGCCGCGGTTCATCCTGCCTTCGGCCTCTCTCACCAGAGTTCCCATGGTGTGGTCGAATCTCTGCTTGTCAGGGCCTCCGCCCACCATGAACTTTGCCAGAATCTGAGCAGCGTCCAATTCAATGAGTCGCCCGGACTGGATAGCGGCCGTTCTGTTTAATTTGCGCAGCCTCAGCTCGTCGGCGAGGCCCTTTCGATGTGCTTTGGTGGCAACGATAATGACCGTGTCGCCGGATTCGATCGCGCTGGAAACATGTTGTCCCAGAGTTTCAACGAGGGCCGAATCGCTCTCATAAAACTGGACAGCGTGGCCGGAGTGGCCAGTTGACGGCTGTGTTTCCTGAACTTTCGCGACTTCTGGAGTTGCCATTTCCCCCCCGGCCTTCTGACTGGCTGCAGCGAGTCAGTATCAACATATGATGTGCATAATGGGACAGCCGGAAGACTTATTTTCGAAAATTTCCACCCACCATTGCACGTAAGTAACCACTTAATTATAGCCCGGGAACGAGTTTTAGGCTGCTGTATCAAAGAGCAGTGTCGCCCATTCCCTGAAGTCATTTACAGGCGGCGCCACCCTTCGCAAAAACCAAAAGCGCGAAGGATGGGGCAACTGGCGGCAGGTTGTGCGCAATTTTCCCTTAGTAAAAGTGAACTGGCGCGAACATAAACGTACCGAACATGTTGTCTTGATACACCATGAACTGTGTTGGCTGATTGCCATTAGCGTCATAGACGGGAACACAGGGCCCCACGCCCAGCATTACATTATTGCAAGGCGGCCCCTGGACGGAGAGACTCCCGGTTGAGCTTGTCGAGGTTGTAATCGAGCTCTGCGCGTCCGTGGTCCACGCAAGCGTATTTGAAGTCTTCAATTCGGCACTGAAGTCACTAAAGAAACCCAACCCTGAAAATGAGTCGTCGACGGAAAAAGTCTGCGAGTAGCCTGTCGAAATCTCTTGTGCCAGAGTTGAAAGATTGGTGTAGGTGAGGGTGCAGGTGAAGATATTTGCGGAGGTCGATGGATTGGCCTGCAAGTAAGAAAAGCTGTTGCTGCTGTTGCACGTGGTCAGCGTGAAACGGTTGTCCGGGGTCGACGGCGACGGCGGGGCGCTTCCGATCTCGTTGGGACCGTATGTGCTGACAGAAAAGGGATCACTGGATGCAACTTGAGCCAGGTCGGCGCTGTTCAGAGCAGAGCTCTGGCCGGCGGGCCATATTTGATTGGCAGCCCAGTTGCGATTGATCGAGGTCTGTATGTCCGGTGGAATTGCTCCGAAGTGACCATTCAGGTAACCCAATGCAATCGGCACAATGTCCAGCCCGTTCTGGTCAGTGGAGTCAGCCCCATACCCATTCCATACCGGCAGAGGAGTGCCAGCATTGATGGTGAAAATGGCGACAGGATTGAGCCATACCCATATCTGGTCATAATCGTGGTTCACAGGAGCAAAGTAGTCTCCAGTACCGAACGTTTTTTCCCCGCTCGAAACCTGGACGCTCGATGTCACGGTTGACGTGGCTTTGGTCGATTGGCTGGCTGTAGTCGCAACGGTGTTGGAAAACTTTCCACTTGCGACCAGAGGAATAC
>DATCAX010000707.1:0-2855 GCA_036512375.1 Candidatus Angelobacter sp.
CTTTCGCGTTGTGGGTGAAGAAGAAATTGAAGGCGTGAATACGTGGGTGATTGAGGCCACGCCGCGCAAAGACTTTAAACCCACGCAGCCGCATGCTGACATGCTGAAGAAGATCAAAGGCAAGATGTGGATCGACAAGAAAGAATATAACTGGATACGCGTGGAGGCGGAAGCCACGGACACGATTTCCTTGGGCCTGTTCCTGTTCCGAATACATCCAGGTTCGCGCTTCAACTTCCAGCAAATGCACTTGAACAATGAAGTGTGGCTTTTGCGGCGGTTATATATCAACGGCGGCGCGCGGATCGCGCTGTTAAAGAATGAGGCGATTGAGCAGGAAGATACATTTTCCAACTACAAGAAGTTCAGTTCCACCATCACGATCCTGCCCGGAGTGAGGGAAGTGCCGGCGGAGGAGAAGCCAAAATAGCCCCAATCCTGCCACTCTGGTTCTCCCTAAGTGCGAAATAGAACATACAGTGCCACCCTCCGGCGCATATGATATGCGATACAACTTCATACGCACGCAGGCCAATCCCTTGCGCGTTGAGGTGCAGGTCTTTCAAAGGACCTTGCGATCAGTGCGAAGGAGCTTCATGCCTGCTGCGGCCGAATCACGCAACGTGTACAAAAATCGAATTTTGGCATCATTGCCGAGGGCTGAAATTTCCCGTCTTGCACCGCACTTGTCGCCGCTGGATCTCCCGTCGGGAAAGACATTGATGGACCCCGGACAAGAGACCACATATGCCTATTTCCTGGAAACCGGCATGGCTTCAGTGGTGGTTGCGATGGCTGACGGAAACATGGTTGAAACGGGCGTCACCGGCAATGACGGGTTGGTCGGATTTCCTGCGCTGCTGGGCACTAAAACCACGCCCACACGGACATTCATGCAGATTCCCGGGAGCGGTTTCAGGATTAAAGCCCAGCACTTGATCGATGAGTTTGAAAGATCCGGAGCACTACGGAAAAAGATCCACCGGTATTTTCAGGCCCATCTGGTGCTCACAGGTCAGACGGCTGCCTGCAATCGCCTGCATGACATTGCACAGAGACTTGCCCGCTGGCTGCTGATGTGCCATGACCGCATGGAAGCCGATACATTTACCATCACCCATGAATTTCTGGGTCATATGCTGGGAACGCCGAGAAGCACAGTTACCCTGGCGGCAGGAATCCTACATAAGGCGGGACTGATTCAATATTCACGGGGGAAAGTCATCATTCGAGACAGAAAAGGCCTGGAGAAGGCGGCTTGCGAGTGCTACCAGACGATCAGGAATGAGTTTAACCGGCTCGGCATTTCTACTTCCTGACACCTGATAGATTCTGGAGAGACCGAAAGCTCTCGATGTTTCATACAGTGGTCCGGATGGTTGGGCGCGACCCATCGCTTTTGGGAAACGTGCAGCCATGTACCAGGTGGCGCATCCTTCATCGCCGCCGACAAGGGCTCGTCTGATTCGGCAATACACCAAACGCACTCCCGCAGGAACGCGCGCGCTATCCGTGATTTTTAGTAAGAAGATTTTAAGCATAAAGCCCCCTCGTAAATTCTTCATGAGGGAATTCTCGTATAAGAAACGTTTATTCAAAGCCCCCTCACATTTCCTTTACGTGTGAAATTAGCATCGGTGTGGCACCGGACAGACGCACCCAGAGCCAGTGTTCTATTTTGTACACATCGCGCCGGTGAGCGCGCTGCATTTGTGGACGTAACCATTCATACTGACTGCATTCAGACTGACCCCAGCCATATGGCGTCCAGGGCTTCGCGCGTTAGTCAGCGGAGGCGCTAATGCTTAGTTGGAATGCGGACCCGAACCAACGGCAGCAAACCATTCTTTGCGTAGATGATGAGCCCATCATATTGACGTCGTGGGCGGAACTGATCGGCAGCGCAGGGTACCATGTTTTAACGGCCCGAGGCGGCGCTGAAGCGATCCAACAATTTTCTGCCCAGACCGTCCATGCGGTGGTGTTGGATTACGAAATGCCGGGCATGAGCGGTGGGATTGTTGCAGCACGTATCCGGCAAATCAACAGCGAGGTTCCCATTATTCTTCATTCGGGTGGGTGCATACCTCGCGCTGAAGAGCTCGCATTGTTCGACAGCTTTGTTTCCAAGGGTGAAAGGCTCACTACAATGCTGGCGGCCATTCAGGGAGTCCTGACTTCGCGCTCAGTCTGATGGAAGCCACGGCCGATAAACTTTCGTCCGCTTTTGCACAAATCCATACGACACTCGGCAGTGCCGCGTCTTTTTTCGCTTGGGATTCACAGCGCAGGTCAAAGCTTGAAGCATTGCGGGACTGCTCTTTGCGTGCGCTTGCAAACGTGAAAACGGCGCCCTTGCGAGCGCCGTCTTCTTTGCGGGGAGGGTACAAACAGCTTATTGGTTTACGGGAATCTTAATGATCTTTTTCTGAATCGCGTATGTAACTAATTGCGCTTTATTGTGAATATCGAGCTTGCGCATCAGGTTGAATTTGTGGGCTTCCACCGTTTTAACGCTGAGTCCCAGAATCACTGCGATTTCCTTCACGGAGTTTCCTTCCGCCAGCAGCTTCAGGATTTCCCGTTCCCGCGGCGTGAGCGTCGATATACGAGGTCGCATTCTGGTATCGCGAACGCGCGAGCGGAAGTCCTCCACCAGTTTTCCCAGCACTTGCGAACTCAAATACTTTCCGCCTTTGTAGACGTCCTTGACCGCAGTCAGCAGTTGTGGCGCGGGCGTATCCTTCAGCACATAGCCCGACGCACCGACTTCCAGGCACTGCACCAGGTAGTCTTCGTCTTCATACATGGTGAGGAAGAGGATCTTCGTCTCCATGCGGTTTTTCTTGATCTGC
>DATCAX010000708.1:0-7492 GCA_036512375.1 Candidatus Angelobacter sp.
CGGCAACGTGCAGGAGATGCATTTCGCTCTGGCCCTGGCGCGACACCAGGAGACGGTGGACATATCCGGAGCGCCGGAGACGGTGAATCCTTCTTCAGCGACACCGGAGACACTGGTCAGCCGGAGTGATATTGCGCAGACGCCGGGAGCGGACCGCACGAACTCCATGTCCATGATCACCGACTTTGTTCCTGGCGCAAGCATGGTCCACGATCAACTGCACGTCCGTGGCGGACACCAGGTGACGTGGGCAATTGACGGCGTGCCGGTGCCGAATACCAATATTGCAACCAACGTGGGGCCGCAGTTTGATCCCAAAGACGTTGATTACATGGAAGTGCAGCGCGGCAGCTTCTCCGCCGATTCCGGCGATCGGACGTATGGTGTCTTCAATGTAGTGACGCGCTCCGGCTTTGAGCGTTCGCGGCAAGGCGAACTTGTTACCAGCTATGGTAGCTTCAACTCCACCGATAACCAGCTGAGTTTTGGCGACCACAATGACCGGTCTGCGTATTACGTGAGCGTGAATGGCAATCGAACGGACCACGGACTAGAGACGCCGACAAGCGCCAATTTGCACAACCAGGCCGACGGCGGCGGGGCATTTACATCTTTGATCTTCAACGCGACGCCCAAAGACCAGCTCCGTTTTGTTGGCTCGGCCCGAACTGACTTCTTTCAGGTGCCCAACGATGCCGACTTGCAAGCTGCCGGCGTGCGTGATCGCGAACGTGAGCAAGACGTCTTCGGAAATCTCTCATGGATACACACGTTCGGTCAGGGAGTGCTGTTGACGTTGGCGCCTTCGTATCACTTCAATCGCGCCGCGTTTGAAGGACTGGGAGCCGCGGACCAGCGGCTGGTAACAACTGACAATCGAGCATCGTCATACCTTGGCGGGCAGGCTGTGCTCAACGTTATTCAAGGCCGCCACAATGCGAGCTTTGGGCTTTATGGCTTTGCCCAGCATGACAATACGCTCTTTGGGTTGACCGGGAGTAATGATCTTGGCGATCTGATTGACTCGCATCCGCCTCGGCAAAAAGTGGGCGGGGAACTGGATGCGTTTTGGCTTCAGGACCAATACAAGGCAGCCTCGTGGCTCTCATTGACGGCGGGCGTGCGGTTCACGCACTTTTCCGGGCTGGTGACGGAGACGGTCGGTAGTCCACGGCTTGGCATTGCGATCCAGATTCCGCGTCTGCATTGGGTTTTGCGCGGCGCTTATAGCCGTTACTACCAGGCGCCTCCGCTCGATACCATTTCTCCGAGCGTGCTGAGCGCGTCACCGGATCAGGGATTTCTGCCCTTGCGCGGTGAACGCGACGAGCAGCACGAGATCGGCTTAACGATTCCAGTACGCGGCTGGACGCTTGATTTCGATCACTTCCGCACTGGCGCGCACAATTTCTTTGATCACGATGCCCTGGGAAACTCAAGCTTGTTTATTCCTCTTACCATCGAGAGCGTCCGCATTCTGGGATACGAAGCTACCGTCCGCTCGCCGAGATTGTTTAAGAAGATAGATCTGCACCTGGCCTATTCCCACCAGTCAGTGGAAGGCTCAGGCGGGATCACTGGCGGCCTCACATCCTTTGCTCCGCCAGACGCTGGTTTCTTCTTTCTTGATCATGATCAGCGCCATACCTTGAGCACGGGATTTACCGTGCTGCTGACTGCGAAGAGCTGGCTTTCAGGCAACGTGACCGCCGGATCCGGGTTTCTTGACGGCAATGGTCCCGGTCATCTGCCCAGCTATGCGACCGTTGATCTGGCCGTTGGGCGTTCGTTTGGCGAGAACTGGTCGGCCAAGCTGACGGCAACCAATCTGGCAGACAAGCGTTATTTCATTGATCGTAGCAACAGCTTTGGCGGTTCGCATGTGAGCGACCCGCGGATGGTGAGCGTGCAGCTGCGCTACAAATTCCATTACTAACGGCCGCTTGCGCAGGCCCACGCTGGCAATTCCCGGATTGATGCGCTCTAACAGTCTCTGCCGAGTTCCGCTCATTGGATGATTCCAACAAGCGGTACCCGGTAAAGTATTGATCAACGATGGAGCAGCTATCCGGCGAACGAGATGAATTCTCCCAAAGCCGAGGGCAGGTGCGGAGTGAAAGGATTAAAGTCAAACACGCGGCTCGTATCAAAACCCGCGGCTGCCGCGGCAGTTTGGTCAACGAAAGGTGTCAAAGCCGCAACTGCCTGTTCAATTTTTGTCCATTTCAAAGTTCGTTCATAGCCGTTGTTATTCGGAGGATCCACAGACTCAGCCACGCCCTGAATGCCTGTGATGGTTTCGATCGGACCGCCATCCTGCGCGGCGACGTTAGGAGCCAGAACGCGAGCCAGTGTCCGATGATCGCTCTCAATACCCATGATGCGGGCCGCGGTCACTCGCAGGTTGGGCGTGCTGAAGCGCCGCACGCCGACAAGATATGCGGCAATGAAAGCATCTTCCAGGGTAACCAGAGTGTTGAGCGTGGTCTGCGCATCGTCGAACATGTGCAGCGGGAAAAAGAATCTGGTAAAGGGTGAAGGCTGGGCGGTGACGGACTGCTCCAGCAGATAGTGAGACATCTCTTCTTCACGCGCAGCGCGAAGGTACCCCTGATCGTCGCTGGCCAAACGCGCGAAGAAAGGCGCGGCGTTGATGATGTTGGAATAGGTAGTCACCGCCAGGGCTTCCGCAATTTCAGCGGCGACAAGAATGTCGATGTCGCCTTTGCGCAAACCATCTTCAACATGTTCATCGTCGCCGTCGCGCTTGCCCGCGGCCAGCAAAGTTAATGGCAACAAGGTTGCTGCGCCTACGACAGATGCGGTTGTTAGAAAAGAACGGCGGCTCACGCCAGTGTTGGCCTGGGTACCAGAGACATCGAGGGTTGTCTTACTCTGATCATTTTTCATTCTTGTTTTTCCTTCACTGCCAGGGGATCTGAGTTTCTCAAAGTTCATGCGAGGTACGCACGCCACAGACTTTCGGATTGGCAAAGAGAGTAATTCGAGAAAGAAATGTAGAAGCAATCCAATTGCGCGTGCGCTGCGTAAGTTAAATGAAGGCGAATCAATCGCTCAGAGAAGGAATGAATGAAAACGAAATTTTACGCACTTGTAGCAGTAACGGCGCTGGCAGCCACAGCAATGCTGGCTGCTACCAAGAATCCCATGGTCGGCGGACAAGAAATGTTTCCGTCCAAGAACATCGTCCAGAACGCAATGAATTCTGCCGACCACACCACATTGGTAGCGGCTGTTAAAGCCGCGGGCCTGGTTGAGACACTGGAAAGTGCCGGCCCATTCACCGTATTCGCTCCCACCAACGAAGCGTTTGCCAAGCTTCCGGCCGGCGCGGTCGACAACCTGCTCAAGCCGGAAAACCTGGATGCATTGAAAAAAGTACTTACCTATCACGTGGTGGCCGGTAAGTTGAGCGCTTCAGACCTGATGAAGAAGATCAAAGAAGGCAACGGCACTGCCGAACTGACGACCGTGGAAGGTGGAAAGCTATGGGCCACCGTGCATGAAGGCAAGCACATCATGCTGAAGGATGAAAAAGGTGGAACCGCCCTGGTGACGATTGCTGATGTGAATCAGTCGAACGGCGTTATCCACGTGATCGATTCAGTGGCGATGCCTAATTAAAACTGTTCTCTCCTGCTTGGCCGAGGCGCTCTTCTGGGGGGCGCCTCATTTTTTATACCGCCCTGTTCGCTGGTGAAACGAATATTGAGCAGCATTAGCTGAAATCCGCTAACGGCGCGCAGATGAAGCAGCGGACGGTGCTGTAATGGCCTTGCGAATATTTGCTTCCGGCGCTTTGTCGTCGAAGGTTACGGCGCCGTCTTCCATCGCGATGCCAAGTTTCTTCCAAAGCTGATCCAGGTCTGCGGGCGCGGGCTTGTCGCGCATTTCGTTGTAGAGATCACGCAGGACGGTCGTTCCTGTTGCTTTGTCGCCCATGGCCAGAGCTTTTTCGATGTCCCAGTCCGCGCTAATATTGCCACCGCCACGATTGATTCCGCGCAATGCATCTTCCAGGCCTTTCTGGTTTTTAGTGCGTTCGCGGATGCGCACGTCGGCAAGCAGGCAGAAAATTGCGCCACCCCAATACGTGCGACCCCAGGTGTGTGTGTTATCCAGGCCGCGGTCGCCGGATTGCGGCTCACCTTTAGGCATGTCACGGACAAAAGTGCGCCAGACTTCGTCTATCGTCATACCTTCCATGCGCGCTCTGGCCACGGGCTCAACGTAAGTGGAAATTCCTTCTTCGATCCAGTGCTGATCATCGTCCATGGAGGGGAATGCGAGATGGATCATTTCATGCACGAGCACCCAGTCTTCTTTGGTGGCTGCGATATCTGCGTCAGTGCCCACGCTGATAAAGATCAGGCCGCCGTCCTTGGGATACGTAACTCCATGGCGTATGCCGGCGCCTGAAGTTTCACGCATGCGCAACGTGAGGTGCGGGACAGGAAAGTGTCCGTAGTAATTGGCGACGGTGGTGGCCGACGCTTTTACCCAGCCCAGCAGATCGTCCCGCGATAATTTCATCGGGCCATCCGGCAGGGTCACATCGATGGTGGCACCGGAGACTTTCAGCACCGCATGTTTACTGGTGTCTTGAGCCTGGAGGTTGCTCATTGAAAGCAACAAGAAAGCGAGAGGCAATAGCAGCTGGCTGAGATGGCGAAATCCCATGATTTCCAGACTAACACTTGTTTCAGGTTGCTGCTGCAACCGCAACCCTGGGATGTTTCTTGAGATAGGCAGCGCTCAACGTATCCACGGATAATTTTCCCGGCCCGAAGATGAGGATCAGCAGGGACACAAGCAGAAACGGGAATGGATCTGCGCCGAAAAATTTCCCGGACTCTGAAAAGAAAGAAGTGAGAGCTTCCCGATCAGCCGTGACGTAGGCCACGATCATGTTGATCAGGAGAGGAACTGAGATAAGGCGCGATGCCAGCCCGAGAATTAAGAGAATGCCTCCAACGGTTTCGAGTGAAGCATTGAAATAGGCGTTCAATGTGGGCGCGGGAATTCCCAGATCGGTGAAAAAAGCTACAACCTTTTCTATATGCCCGAACTTGCCGATGCCGCTCTGGAGGAACAGCCATCCCCAATAGACACGAATCGCCAGCAGGAAAGGCGATTGAAGGGAATTGACGGCCGAAAGAAACCAGCCATAGGCGACTCCAGCTTTCTGAATCAGGGGATTCATTGTTGAGCTTCGTCCTCCCGTGGATGGCAGAACCAGCCCAGTTGTGACCAGTTGGCAAACCAGTCATGCAACTGCTCCATCACGCGCTCCAGTTTTTTCCCGGACCAGTCGACGGACGTTTCAATTGCTTGTGAGAGGGTTTGACCCTGCTGCAAGGCGCGCAACAGCGCGAAGCCTTCCGGCTTCAGACGCTTGAAATAAACAATGTTCTGCTGGCGATGGACAGCCAGAAAGACCTTTTTAGCTTTCGGCAAAGGAAGCTGCTTGCGAGGCGCAGAATCCGAATGGTCCATCATGACCACGTTGCTGGAGATATCGGTTTCCGGGTCTTCCGTTTCGCGAACTTTGAGCAGCAACTCATCTACCGGGTAAGCCAGATCGAGCAATTGGAGGTTCGGCTGCAAATGAAAAACCGGGTCTTCGCCCAGGCTGGCGAGTTCGTTCTGGGTCAGTATGGGATTTTCGGCGGCATCAAAGGCTTCGATATCAGCCCACTCCAGCCGGACCATATCCAGCGCCATCCGTTCATTGCCGGCAATAAATTCCGGGTGCGCGCGCAGCCAGGTTTCGAGCCGCGAGCCAAGATCGCGCAACGTGTAAGACTGGGATGGAAGCTCGGTCAGATAGCCGAGCAGCACTTTGTCAAACTGTTCCTGTCCGATGACGGCGCGCAGACCGGGAAAGTCGTCGGCTAAAGAAGAGAGAAGCCGGAACCAATACACGCGATTGTAGATTTCCAGGCGCTCGACGGAAGTGAGCCGGTCATTCGGCTTTACTATTTCTTCCGCGATGGCCTTGGTGGAGCGGCCGTCGAGCGTGTAGTCACGCATGCGCTCATCTTCGGTAAGCGGCTGCCGCACTACGTCAAAGACCGCACGCTGGAGCTGTTCCAAGTTCATATGACCCTGGTTCATGAGGTCCGGGTTCATGAAGCCACCGCCGAACTGGCTGGGATGTATTGTTTCGCTTTGAGCGCTTCCTTGTGGACTTCATCGAAAGATGGGATGTGATCGTCCCATTCCAGAAGGGTTGCCGTGGGGCCCGCCAGTTCAATGGCTTTGGCGTAAAGCTGCCATACCGGATCGAGGACCGGATGGTCGTGCGTATCGAGAATATATTTTTCGAAGTTAGAATGCCCGGCGACGTGGATCTGGGCCACGCGCTCCGCAGGTACGCTTCGCAGATACTCAAACGGATCAAAACTATGATTGCGGGATGAGACGTAAATATTATTGACGTCGAGCAGAATGCCGCAGTCGGCATCTTCCACGACTTCGTTCAGGAATTCCCACTCTGTCATTTCAGAGACGTGGTACTCAGCGTAACTGCTCACGTTTTCCACGGCAATGGGCACTTCCAGAAAATCGCGCGCTTCGCGGACTTTTTGCGCGGTGCGCTTAGCGGCTTCAAACGTGTAAGGCATGGGAAGAAGATCATGCGAGTAACGGCCGTCCACGCTGCCCCAACAGAGATGGTCAGTGAGCCAGGGAGTATTGGTGCGCCGGACGAGTTTCTTCAGTCGCCGCAGGTGTTCACGGTTGAGAGGTTCGGCTGAGCCAAAGTACATGGAAACGCCGTGCTGCACCACGCGGTAGCGCTCCAGTATCTGGTCAAGCACCTGGAGTTGGCGCCCGCCTTCCACCATGTAATTTTCAGAGATGATCTCAAACCAGTCGACGACCGGTTTCTTTTCGAAAATATGGTTGTAGTGGGGAATGCGCAGCCCGATTCCTACGCCGAAGTCCTTGTATCCGTTAAAGCGATTTGCGGGCATAACCTGTGATGATGCGGGGGAAAATTGGAAATATTCTGAAAATAGAGGACCAGCGGCGATCCACCGGTCCTCTTCAGCAACTGAGAGGACTCGGACTATTTTGCGTCTTTATCCATGGGCTTGCCGTCTGTCCGGCACTCACCCTTGCCTTTGCAATCGTTCTTGGCTTTGGTGGTTCCGCAGCCGCCCTTGCCTTTGCAGGAGTTCTGGCCCTTGCAGGCGTGCTTGTCTTTTTTGCTCTTAGTGGCTTTTTTGCCGCTAGCGTCGTCGGTTTTCTTGGTGTCGTCCTTCTTGTCAGTGTCCTGAGCGAAGGCATTCTGGCCGGCAACAAATCCTGTCAGGGCTGCGCCCATAAGGAGTAAACGCACAGATTTCGTCATTGGTAGTTCTCCCTTCCTTTTTTTTGAAGTGCATCTGTCGAGAGAATCGTCAGACTGGTCACAACAGGACCGTCATCCGCTCTCAACATAGCGTCCATTGAGGTACGTACAGCA
>DATCAX010000709.1:0-9415 GCA_036512375.1 Candidatus Angelobacter sp.
GCAGAGTTAATGGCGCCTATGCGCGCGGCGACGATGGGATCATTCGGCACCGCGAAAGGCAGACGATCAATGATCACGCAGCTCAGTTGTTCGCCTTGAACGTCCACGCCCTGCCAGAATGAAGACGTGGCAAACAGCACAGCATTCGGTGTGAGGCGAAACTCTTCCAGCAGCGCGTTCTTGGGCGCCGATCCCTGCAGCAACATGGGAAATGGAAGTTCGCCGAGCAGTCGATCATGGATGTCATGCATTTGCGCATAGCTGGTGAAGAGACAGAATGCGCGGCCTTGCGTGATATCTAGCAGGCGGCGGATTTTTTCCGCTGCGGTGCGTCCGAACTGTGTAGATCGCGGATCAGGCATGTCAGGAGGAACGTATAGGATTGCCTGCTTCGCGTAATCAAAGTGCGAGGCAACCACCATCTCGCGCGCGTGTTCCAGGCCAACGCGCTGGCGAACATAATCAAAGCTGCCGCGATCAGGGTTGCCGGCCACCGCCAGCGTGGCAGAGGTGAGTACGGCGGTTTCAAGATTTTCAAACAGCGTTTGCTTCAGGATCTGGGAAACGTCAATCGGTGTCGCCTGAAGAACAATGTGAGTTTGTCCGGCTCGCGTACGGCGGGCTTCGCCGCGGTATTCAATCCAGAAGACGGTGTTTTTGTCTTTTGACTCCAGAATGAAAGCAAGTTGGGCTTGTAACTCCTGCGTGCGACGGGAAAAGCCGAAGACTTCTTCAGGTTTTTGCGGCAGCAGCTCAAGCTCAGCCAATACGCGGGCCAGCGATTGCATTACTGCGTCATAGTCATCGCCATGTTTCTCAAGAAATCCATCTCGGTTAGTGAACGCGGACCTGCCTTCCCCTTGTGGCAGCACGCCAAAGAAGAACCGCGAACGTTCGCGCAGCCTCGCCAGCGCCTGAATCACTCCCGGAGAAATGGCTTTCTTCTGTTGCAGTGTCGCTTCAATGTCGCGCGCCAGTTCCTCAAAGCGCAGATTGCTAACGCTCACACCAAAATAGCTTCCGGCCACGTCTTCCAGCTCATGCGCTTCATCAAAGATGACGGCGGAAAAATCCGGGAGAACGCCTGCATCCGGCCCACCAGACTGGCGCAGCGAGAGATCGGCAAAGAACAGATGATGGTTCACGATGATGATGTCACTCTCCGCGGCGCGGCGATGCATCTCCGTGATAAAGCAGCGGTCCCACTGCTGGCATTTCTGTCCGGTACAGCGTTCGCTGCGCGCGTCCAGCTTTTGCCACAGCTGCGTGTTCTCGGGCAGCCCTGTCAACTCGGCGCGATCGCCGCTTTCAGTCGTCTCTTCCCACTCGGCAATCTGGCGGTATTGATCGATCTCCTGCAGTCCGCTCAGAACGGGCTGGTTGGTCAGGTCATACAATTTCTGCCGACAAAGATAGTTATTACGGCCTTTCATGTAGCAAACGCGCAGTTTGCCCAGATGTTGCTCCAGGAATGGGATATCCTTGAAGAAGAGCTGTTCCTGCAGGTTCTTGGTGCCGGTGGAAATGATCACGCGCTTGCCGCTACGGATCACCGGCAAAAGGTAAGCCAGTGTCTTGCCCGTTCCCGTACCGGCTTCAACGATCAGATGCCGGCGCTCAACCAGCGCTTTTTCCACTGCTTCCGCCATTTGCAACTGGCCACGACGGAACTCGTAATTCGGATGCGCCTGGCTAAGCAGTCCTCCAGGAGCGAAGAACTCATGCAGCGTGGGCAGCCGACGCGTGGGAGCGGCGGTTTCGGGCTGGTAAGAAGAAGCCATTGGCGAGTGTGTTTTTATAATAGCTGGGAATAGCAATTATCGGTTAGCAATTGACGCTGACCGTGGGGGCGGCAAAATTGATTCGGATGTGGAGCAGTATTGTCACAAGCTAAAAGTAAATCATTGGCGCCTCTGGTGGCGATCGTTGGCCGGCCCAACGTCGGCAAGTCCACGCTCTTCAACCGCATCACCGGCTCGCGGCGCGCCATTGTGGGCGACGAACCCGGCATCACGCGCGACCGCCTTTACGGTGAAACGACGTGGCAAGGCCGTCGCTTGCGCATCGTTGACACCGGCGGCATCGTTCCCGATGACAAAGACTTCATCCCTGGGGAGATTTTTCGCCAGGCGCGATTCGCGTTTGATGAAGCCGCGGCCATCGTTCTGGTGGTGGATGTACGGACCGAGCTGGCTGCTCCAGATATGGAACTGGCAAGGCTGCTACGCCGCCTGGGCAAGCCGCTTTTTCTGGCCGTCAATAAGGTTGATTCCACCAAGCTGGAAGCGGAAGCGGAAAACTTTCGCACGCTGGGCATTGAGAACCTTTATACAGTCTCAGCTGAGCATGGCACCGGATCGGCAGAACTGCTTGACGCCATCCTTGAGGCGGTTCCATCGTCAGCCGAGGAAATAGCTGAAACCGCAGAGGCCGCCATTGAGCAGGAAACTGAGCGGAATGCCGAACCGATTCTCGGTGACGCGGAAGACGCCGGCGAAGGAGATCACAAAGCGCGAACACCTCGGCTGGAAACACGCGTGGCGATCATCGGCCATCCCAATGTGGGCAAATCAACGCTACTGAACATGCTGACCGGCAGCTCGCGCGCCATTGTCTCGCCCATTGCTGGCACCACGCGTGACGCAGTGGATGAGCTGATCCAGAAAGACGGCAACACTTATCGCTTCATTGATACGGCTGGCATTCGCCGCAAGGGCAAGACCCATCTGATGGCGGAAAAACTCTCTGTGGTCATGGCGCGCAAGCATCTTGAAGCTGCTGACGTGGCGCTGCTGGTGATTGATGCCGTGGAAGGCGTGACCGGCCTGGACGCCACCATCGGCGGCTACGCGCATGAAAGCGGACGGTCAGTTATTGTCATCATCAACAAGTGGGACCTGATAGGCCCTGGTCGGACTGATGGCAAACCGCCCGCTGACCGCGAACTCTTTGAGAAGCAGGCGCGCCGCGCGTTGAAGTTCCTGGACTATGCGCCGATGCTCTTTATTTCTGCTTCTCTGGGCAAGAATATCGACAAGATTTTTCGCGCGCTGGAACTGGTTTCTGCTGAGCGGCGCAAACGCATTGGCACCTCGCAGATGAACCGCTTTCTTGAGACCGTGGATTTTGATCGCGCGTCAGTCCCGCACCGCCAGCAGGTCAAGATTTTTTACATGACGCAGGCGCAGGCGTCACCGCCCACGTTCATCCTTTTCACTGATAAGGACGTTAAGCTGCACTTTTCCTACGAGCGCTTTTTGCAGAACCAGATTCGCCAGAAGTTTGGCTTTGTCGGCACGCCGATATGGATCAAAAACCGACCAAGAACCAAAGTGGAACTGGGACCAAAGAAGTCAAAACGGAGAGGCTAGAGTGAGCAGGGCGTGATTCGAATCGTCTAGACGCTTACGGGAATATTCGAGCGCGTGCTATTAGCCTGCTCATTCCAAACCGCTAGCTTCGCTAGGGCATGGTCGCACACCATCTTGTGGCGTTGCTTCTTGTCGCGGACGCGCCGTCGCGTGGCTTCTTCCAGCTGCGGTAACAGATCAAACGTGATGTTGGCTGGCTGAAAAGTCTTGGTCTCTGCGTGGCAGATATAGTGGACCAGTGAACCGAGCGCAGTCTCTCGCGGCGGCGGAATTGCCGCCAACCCCTGTGCTGTGCGCGACACGTGAATCCCCGCCAGCATCCCCATGGCGATGGATTCGGTATAACCTTCGACGCCGGAAATCTGTCCGGCAAAAAAGACTTTGGGATGTTGCTTAAGATTGAGCAGTTCCGTAAGCAGCGTAGGCGCGTTGATGTACGTATTGCGATGGATTTGCCCATAGCGGACAAATTTTGCATTTTCCAGGCCGGGTATCAGACGTAATACGCGCGCCTGGTCGCCGAACTTCAGGTGGTTCTGGAAACCGACAAGATTGTACGAGTCGGCGCGCAGATTTTCCTGCCGCAGTTGCACCACCGCGTAGGGCCATTTGCCCGTGCGAGGATCGTCCAGGCCAACCGGTTTCATGGGACCAAAGCGCAGGGTATCGCGGCCGCGGCGCGCGATCTCTTCAATGGGAAGGCAGCCTTCAAAATAATTCAACTTCTCCCAGTCATGGCCCTCCACCATCTCAGCCGAGGTCAGCGCGTCAATGAAACGGTCATACTCTTCCTTCGTAAACGGACAGTTGATGTAGTCAGCCGTACCCTTGTTGTAACGAGCCGCCATGTAAACTTTGCTCATGTCAATGGAGTCGGCTTCAACGATGGGGCTGATGGAATCGTAAAAGAAGAGATGATCGCTGCCGGAAAGGCGCGCGACCTCAAGCGAGAGCGCATCTGAGGTCAGCGGGCCAGTGGCGACGATGGTGAGTCCGTCGCGTTCATTGATGTGCGCGACTTCCTGGCGGATGACCTTGATATTGGGCTCATCAGAAACTGCTTCCGTGACCTTCGTCGCGAAGGTTTCACGATCGACAGCCAGCGCATGTCCTGCGGGGACGCTGGTCTCTTTCGCGATTCGTAACAGTAAAGAGTCCACGCGCCGCATTTCTTCTTTCAATAGCCAGGGCGCGGTATTTTCACTTTCTGACTTGAGCGAGTTGGAGCAGACAAGTTCGGCAAACTTGTCCGTCTGGTGCGCGGGCGTGGATTTCACCGGACGCATTTCATACAGGTCGACTTCGACTCCGCGTCGGGCGCATTGCCAAGCCGCTTCACAGCCTGCCAACCCGGCGCCAATGATTTTGATTTTGGAGGTCACTTCTTCGAACCGCCTTTGGGTTCGGCGACAGTTTCAGAAGCATCAGTAGATGCCAGCCGCTCTAGCGCAGTGCCGCGCAGCAGCATGGTTTCCCACTCGCCGAGCAACTCTGCGCCAAGCGTTTCGTAGAATTTCAACGCAGAATCGTTCCATTCCAGCACCATCCAGCGCAGGCCATAACAGTTTTCCTCCAGAGCGATCTGCGCCAGGCGCTGGAGCAGAGCCTTGCCAATGCCCTTGCCACGCATTTCCACCAACACAAAAAGATCTTCCAGATACAGGCCGGCGTGGCCGCGCCAGGTGGAGTAGTTGTAATGAAAGAGAGCGAACCCGGCGGGCGCGCCGTCCCACTCGGAGATCAGGCAGCGATATTTTGGATCGGGACCAAAACCATCGCGGATCAGGTCTGCTTCGGTGGCGACCACAGCGTCCGGCTCGCGCTCATATTCCGCCAGACGACGGATAAAGTCGAGAATCAGGGCTGCGTCGTGTGCCGTGGCGTTGCGGATGGAAAGCATGACTACTTCAATCTTACTAGGAGTCTGGTTCGTCTACAGTTTTAGAGGATAATACGCTCGTCGCCGACCCTGCGCGTAATGCGCTGTTGATCAAGGTACTCGAGCAGCGGAATAGCGTATTTTCGGGTAACGCCGATCAGGTCTTTAAAGGCTCCGACATCGATCTTTGGCGTTTTGGCCTTCTGCGCAGCCATGATCTGGCGCAGGCCTTGCAGCGCTGTCTGATGAAATACGAGGTCGTCCGCCAGCTTGACTAGAACGCGGTCGCGGAGCAGAAGTGTGACCAGCTTTTGCGCTCGCGCCTTGTCGACGGGAAGTTTGTCGAGCACTTCTTTCATCAGCGGGACCTTCAGGCCGGCGTCGGCAAAGGCTTTTTCGATCTGCTCCTTGGCTTTGGCTTCCTCGTCTTTTAACTCGACGCCGCGGCCGGCAAGCCGGACCTGTTCGCCCGCAACTTCAGCTTTCTTGTCACGCGCCAGTTGGGCCAGCATGGCTTCCATCACCGTCTGGTGCAGTCCCAGCTTTTCGCGCAGCTCTTCTTTGCCGATACCGCCGACCAGTGGATTGGCTTTGTGGAACGCCTCCAGCGTGGCGATGAGCTTGTCGCGGGTCTTCTGCATCGCGTCGTTGGCAAGCAGAAACTCGCCGACCTGGATGATCTGTTTTTGCTGCACCAGCGCGGTGATCGTCGGGTGCAGGACTGACGGTTTCAAGCCCGTCTCGCGTACAGCCGCAGCCAGAGAGAGGCCTTCATGTCCGCGCCGGGCAATTTGCGCCAGCAGGGCTTCCTGCCGATTGCCCGACGAAAGAATCTGCAAAAAGCGTTGCACTGCGTCCTGCTTCTGTCGCGACATAGGAAAAGCATCCAGCACAACCGCGCCGCCGATGGTCACGACCGGGGAAAACTGGCGGAGGATGGCGCGGTCTCCGGGCAGGAGCAACAAAGGTTCAGCGGTGCGCAGCTGCGCAAAGGCCGTAGCACCGGGCTTGAGTTCAGTCACGCCACGGAGCGCGACTTCGGCAATCGTCTCTGAAGTAAAGGCGTGGAAGTGAACACGCGCGCGGTTCTTGAGCGGCTTGGCGTCTTTCAGCAGCGATATCTGGACTTCAAGTTTCTGTGTGGGCTCGAAGACGCCGGGTGCAGCCAGCGTCATGCCGCGAGCCAGTTCTTCCATCTGCACCCCAGCCAGGTTCAGCGCGGTGCGCTGCCCTGCGATCGCCTGGTCAGCCATGCTGCCATGGACCTGGACGCCGCGCACGCGCGCTCGCTTGAGCGAAGGAAAGACTTCAACTTCCTCTTCTTTTTTAACTTTGCCGGCAATCAGCGTTCCGGTAACGACCGCGCCAAATCCCTTCATGGTGAATACGCGATCAATGGGCAGACGGAAGAGCGCTTCAGTATCGCGAGCGGGAACGTCGGAGGCAAGGCGAATAATTTCGCGTTTCAGTTCATCGAGCCCCGTACCCTTGAGCGCGCTGACCGCGACGACAGGCGAGCGGCTGGCGTCTAGAAACGATCCGCGGACAAAATCTTCAATCTCCATGCGGACGACGCTGAGAGTGTCTTCGTCGACCATGTCGGATTTGGTAATGACGGTGATACCGCGGGGGATCGAGAGTAGCCGGCAGATTTCAAAATGCTCTCGTGTCTGCGGCTTGATGGATTCGTCGGCGGCGATGACCATCAACACCAGATCGATTCCGCCCACGCCGGCAAGCATGTTGCGCACAAAGCGCTCGTGGCCGGGAACGTCGATGAATCCCAGTCGAATTTTCTCGCCGCTCGGCGCGGCCAGTTCGAGATGCGCAAAACCAAGGTCAATGGTGATGCCGCGGCGCTTCTCTTCTTCCAGACGGTCAGCGTCAATGCCGGTCAGGGCTTTGACCAGCGCGGTCTTGCCATGATCGATGTGTCCGGCGGTGCCGATGATGATGAATTTCATTGCAGACAGTGTAAAACAGTGGCAGTTTGTAACGTGAAGCCTGGGAAACAGAGTCCCGCGACTGAAACGTTGCTCATATTTCCCTCACTATTCTGGTACTAAGAAAGGAATGGACCATGCCGAAACCAAAGACAGAAGCATGCGAACCGAATCCGGAGACACACAATGTGGTTGTTGTTCGCGGTATTGGCTGCACCAAGGACGATGCCAGACTTGGAATTATCGCTAAGTTGCTGGCTCAGGCAAAAAGCGAGCGCAAGACGAAGTGCGAAGAACTCGAGTGCGACGGACTCGAAGATGGTGAGTGCCTAACAACAATCGACGACACTGATCTGCAACGATTGGAAGGGCAAATCAACTATTTCCCAATTCGCCGTAAGGGTTGTCCTCGCAACGTAGGATGGCTGGCGAGACTGGTGGCACGGCCTCCCAAGTTCAAGTCGATATGCATATGCGTTCCAGATGATGAGGGTGAGTGTTGTTGAGGCTGGACTCTGAATAGGGCGCGGAAGCAGTGGCGGTCGTGCGACAATAAATCATTCCCCATGCCCACGACTCATGCTTCCGCCATTACCCCAGAAGTCATCAAAGATCACGGCATCACGCCGGAAGAATATGAACGAATCAAAGCTTCTCTGGGTCGCGAGCCGTCGATGACGGAGCTGGGAATTTTCAGCGTGATGTGGAGCGAGCACTGCTCGTATAAATCGTCGCGCGTGCACTTGAAGAGGCTGCCCACGCGCAGCAAGCTGGTGTTGCAGGGGCCGGGAGAAAATGCCGGCATTATCGACATTGGCGACGGCTGGGCCTGCGCTTTCAAGATTGAGTCGCACAACCATCCTTCTTTTATTGAGCCGTTTCAGGGCGCCGCGACCGGCGTAGGCGGAATTCTGCGCGACATCTTCACCATGGGGGCTCGCCCGTTTGCGGTGATGGACTCGCTGCGATTTGGGCCCATCACTTCAAGTTCCGCTGGATCGGGCGCGGGCAAAAGCACAGGCACCGATCAGGCGACAGTACACAAAAACCATTCCGTGCTGGAAGGAGTGGTGAGCGGGATCGCGTCGTACGGAAACTGTTTTGGCGTGCCTAACCTTGGTGGTGAAACCAAGTTTGGGCCATGCTACTCAGGAAACCCGCTGGTGAATGCTTTTGCGCTGGGCCTGGTACGGCGGGACCAGATCTTTTATGCCAAGGCCGCCGGCGAGGGGAATCCGGTGATTTACGTTGGCGCGAAGACCGGGCGCGACGGCATCCACGGCGCCACGATGGCCAGTGAAGAGTTCAGCGAAGGTTCTGAGCAGAAACGGCCGAACGTGCAAGTTGGCGATCCGTTTCTGGAGAAGCTGCTGCTGGAGGCCTGCGTGGAAGCCATGCACACCGGGGCGGTGGTCGGGATACAGGATATGGGCGCAGCCGGTCTGACTTGTTCCACCTGCGAGATGGGAGCACGGGGCGGCGTGGGAATTGAAATTGAACTGGACCTCGTTCCTCAGCGCGAGACCGGCATGAATGCCTACGAGATCATGCTCAGCGAATCCCAGGAGCGTATGCTGCTAGTGGCAGAGAGCGGACGCGAGCAGGAAGTGCTGAAGGTATTTGAGAAGTGGGGGCTTGATGGAGTAATTGTCGGGCGAGTGACCAGTGGCGGCAGGCTGCGGGTGCTGGAGCATGGAAAGTTAGTTGCCGATATTCCCAACACCGCTTTGACAGACGATGCTCCGCTGTATCACCGTGCAATGGAACCATGGAGCGCGCCTGTTTCGCGCACCAAACCAGAAGCCGTGAAGTGGAGCGCCGCGAGTGATCTGACAGAAAACCTGAAACGACTGCTGGCTGCGCCGAACATCTGTTCCAAGCGCTGGATTTTTGAGCAGTATGACTCGATGGTGCAATCGAATACGGTGGAAGGGCCGGGCGCGGACGCCGGGCTGATGCGGATCAAAGGATCGAAACGGGCGCTGGCCATGGCATTGGACGGCAACGGGCGCTGGTGCTGGCTTGATCCCAAGCTGGGCGCGATGCATGCGGTGGCGGAGTCGGCGCGCAATGTGTCCTGCACCGGAGCGACTCCGGTGGCGGCGACGAACTGCCTGAACTTTGGCAATCCTGAGAAGCCGGGGATCATGTGGCAGTTTTCTCAAGTGGTGGATGGCCTGACCGATGCCTGCACTACGCTGGAAACGCCTATTACCGGCGGC